>NZ_AECZ01000040.1 GCF_000179555.1 Solidesulfovibrio fructosivorans JJ] | reverse complement strand
ATTCGGCGAACCGTCGTGAGCCCCGGGTAGTTACTCCCGTCCGCTCACCGTGTCAACATCTTTTTTCAACTTTCCGTGCCGCCGTTTGCGGCCCGGCCGTGTCCGGCTTCCCGTCGCGGAGGAGTGCTTCTACGCATCCCCGCGCGGCCCGTCAACACTTTTTTTCAACTTCGTTCGATCGCTTGCGCTTTCGAACCGTGCCCGGCTTCCCGAAGCAGAGTCGGATTCTTTACCCGCTCGCTCCCGGCCCGTCAACACTTTTTTTCAAGTCACCCGGAAAACCGTTTGTCTTCCGGGCCGCGTTCCGGTTTCCCGTCACGCGGAGGGGTGTTTCTACGCCCCGTCGCCGGGGCCGTCAACACCTTTTTTCAACTTCCCGGGAAACCGTTCGTTTCCCGGGCCGCGTTCCGGTTTCCCGTCTCGCGGAGGAGTGCTTCTATGCCCCGTCGCCAGGGCCGTCAACACTTTTTTTCAACTCCCCGGAGAACCGTCCGTCCCCCGGCCCGCGTCCCCGGTTGCCCGTGACGTGGGAGGGTGCTTCTACGTCCCCTTCCGGGAACCGTCAACACCTTTTTTTCAAATTCCGCCCGACACCGGATCGACGCCAAAGCGTCACTCTTTGCGTCGTGCGGGAAAGAATATCTAAAACTCCCCCCTCCGGCTGTCAAGGACTTTGCGCTCGAAACGCCCTTCTTGCTGTCGACATGCGCGCCCGACTGGCCCGGCTCCTGCATTCTCCTGGGCGGACGGCAAGGATTTCCCCTCGTGCCGCCAGCCCGAATCTTCTGTTTCGCCCGGCTGGCCGACGCGGAAATCCGCCCTGGTTGCGGCCCCTTGGCATGGGCCCCGCAGTCGGCTGGCGTCGCGGACGGAGCGTTCTTCTCCCCCGCCGTCGCCTGGAAACGGGAAATTTCTGCCGCCCGCTCGAGAAGGAAGGTGGATCATGAGCGCGATCTGGACAGGCGTGTCGGGCCTTTTGAGCTACAGCACGGGCATCGCCAACACGGGCAACAACCTCGCCAATACCGGGACCACGGGATACAAGTCCTCACGGCTTCTCTTCGCCGACATGATCAGCGAGATGGCCGGCGGGACCTCCGACGGCAGCCAGATCGGCACCGGCGTGCAGGTCGGCAGCGTCTCCATGACCACATCGACTGGCAGCCCCATCAGCGCCAGCCAGTCCATGGACATGGCCATCAACGGGGAGCGCGGCTATTTCGTGGTCAAGAAGCCCGGCACCGATAAGACCTATTATACCCGGGACGGCGCTTTCAACTTCGATGTCAACGGCTACCTGACGACCGAAACGGGGTTGAACGTCCAGGGCTGGGCCGTGGATCAGACCGCGGTCACCGCGGCCAAGCGCACAGGCACCGTCTTGTCCCAGGTCCCGACCACCGGAACTCTGACCGACATCCAGATCAAGGATTACACTTCGGCGGCCCAGGCCACGAGCGCCGTCACCATGATCACCAACCTCGACGGCCAGACCGAACCCGGGACCCTCGACGCCACCGATCCCTATTTCAGCATGTTCAAAAGGTACAACGCCGACAACAGCCCGCCCATCTCCAACACCGCCTACTCGGCCCCCATCAAGGTTTACGATTCCGAGGGCGGCACCCACACTCTCACGACCTACTACTCCAAGGTGTCGGATGAAAACGGCAAGGAATATTGGGAATACATGGTGACGATGCCGCCGGAGGACGACGGCAGCTCCACCACCAGCGGCACGAGCAAGGCCGGCGTTCTCATGATCGGCACCCTTACCTTCTCCGCCCAGGGCGAGTTGGAGAATGAAACCGCCTTCACCCCGTCCGGGAGCGATCCCACCGATCTGGCCTCCTGGACCCAGGCCAGCCTCGACGGTTCAGGAAACCCGAAACTGAACGCCACGTTCCGTTCGGCCTCCAACTCTTCCAACATCTTGTCCAGCCAACCCATTGTTTACAAAGACGGCCTGTCGTCCTCCAATGCCAGCTGGAGCGCCAGCGCCCCCGCCACCGCCGCCGACATCGGCACCCTGACCAGCGCCAACGCAGGCTTCAACAGCGCCAATACCAAAAACGCCGCCACCTGCACCTCCAACTACTCCACCTCTTCTTATACCGCTTCCTCCACACAGGACGGTTATGCCTCGGGCACGCTCCTCAGCACCAGCGTGGATGAAAACGGCGTGATCTCGGGGACATTTTCCAACGGGCAGACCATCGAGCTGTTCGTCGTGGGCCTGGCGGACTTCGTCAACCCCACCGATCTGTACCGGGAAGGCAACAACCTGCTCTCCGCCACCAAGGAATCGGGTGACGCGAGCCTCGGACGGGCCAATTCCGGCGTGTTCGACAGCGTTTCGGGCTACACCCTCGAATCGTCCAACGTCGACATGGCCACGGAAATGGTCAACCTCATCACCCTGCAACGCGCCTTCCAGTCCAACTCCAAAGTGGTGACCACAGCCGACGAGATGATGCAAAAGGCCCTGGAGATTAAGCGGTAGTCATAGCCGTTAAAGGTTGCCTGCGGAAAACCTCGCTTTCCGAATAACAGGATGCTGTCCGCACAACATCCGTCACGGTTGAAAGTTTCAGAAAGGGAGAGCGCGAGAGGGGAAACCCTTTTCAAAGGGTTTCCCCTCTCGCATTCCCCATCCTTCTAATGACTATACTGCTTGCGCCATTCGTCGAGAAACAGCAGGGAGGTCTCGAGCGGCGAGAGCCGCCCCTGGCGGGCGCGCACGGCCCAGATGAGATCGTCGAAGGACACGTCGGCTGGCAGGGACAGTTCCCCAAGCAGGGTCGAGAGCTCCTCACGGAGCTCCGGCGGCAGTCCCGAAAGCGCCGCATCCTCCCGCTTGCGCGCCGGCCAGCCCGGGAAGCGCTCGGCCGTAAAGGCGAAAAGCGTTTCCATGCGGGCCGCGTAGGTATGGTCGGCCAGGGCGCGGCGTCTGGCGCGCCCGGCCAAGGCCGCCCGTTCCTCGGGCCTGGCCAGGTAATAGCTCAAGCGCTCCTTGAGTTCGTCGAGGCTCCCGAATCGGGCCAATTCGTCGTCCGCGAAAAGCTCCGGCAACAGCGCGCGCTCGTCGACGAGCTGAAACGCGCCGCACATGGCCAGCTCGAAGGTGCGGGGATTGACGAAATCGCCCCCCGGCACGAGCCTTTCCACGCCGATGCTCGAGTGCAAATTGAGGTTAATCGTGGCGGCGTTGAAAACCTTGACCGTCTCCTCGGTGGACAAACGCCGTCCCGAAAGGCGCACATGGGGGGCCAGGCGGGTATCCCCGTCCCACTCATTGCCGAAGATGCCGAGGTCGAAGTCGAGCAGTTCGGCAAAGGCGAGGCGGCGGTTGGGATAGCCCGCGCCCATAAACGACACCTCGGCCCCGTAAATGCGCCTGTCCACGGGGGAAAGCTCCAGCGGCCGGTGCACGGCCGGATCGGCGGCCAGGGGCAGGTAGAGCGCGTTTTCCTGGCCGATGGCGGCGAGCTTTTCCGGAAACGGCTCCTTCTGGATCACGGCGAAGACGTCGTAAAAAGGCGCGAAGGCCTCCCAATAGGTGAAAAGCCGGAAGTCCTCGACAAACCACATGGCCGTGCGCACGCCGTCGCGGCGCAGGCGTTTCAAGGCCTGTCGCGACAGCGGGGCCTGGGCGAGCCCCAGGACCAGATCCGGGCCGAAGGTTTCCACCTTGGCGCAAACGGCCTGGGACACCACCTGGAGAAAGCTGTTCTCCAGGTATTCCAGGCGGTCGGACGTCACGCGCAAGTTCTTGAGAGCAGAGAAAGCCCCGTAGAAATCCGGCGCCTCGAAGGTTTCGACCACGTGCCCCAGCCCGGCGCAGGCCGTGGCGCAATGCCGGCCGATGGGAAGCGAGCCCCCGTACATGGGCAACACGATCAAGATGCGCAGCGCCCGCCCGAAATCCATGCGATCACCACTCCCCGGCCAGGGGCCGTCCAACGGGCGGCAACACCCAGTCCGTTTCCAGATAAGAGGATTGGGCCAACTCGTGGCCAAGTTCCGCGTCCGCCACCACCGGGGTCAGCCGCCGCGTGAGAAAAGCGCGAAAGGCGGCGCGCGCCCGCTCGGTCGGGTCTTCCCCGCATACCGGCCGGCACAGCGCCCCAAGGGCGTCGCAGGTCGTGGCCATGCCGACGAGACCGGCCGGCGGCGCGGCTTTGGTCGATCCGGCAAGCGTCCGGGCAAAGCCCGGGTCGGCAAAGGGCGGCAGGCAGGCAAGTCCATGCCCGCACGGCGCGGATTCCAGACAGGGCGCGCACGGGGTCACGGCCTGCCAGACCGTGTGCCCGACGCCGTACGGGCCGGTTTCATGGCACCAGGCCGAGGACAGAAAAAAGGCCGTCACCGGCACGCCGTAAAAGGCGGCCAGATGCATGGCCCCGGTATCGGGCGTCACCAGCCGGTCGAGGGAGGATACGGCCTCGACAAGATCGTGCAAATCGGTTTTGCCGGTCATATCCCGGCAGGCGTCCCGCACGTGGGGGTCGAGCTTGCGCAAAAGCGCCCTGGCCTCGCCGGCCTGGGAGGCGGTGCCGAAAAGAAGCACCCGCCCGGCTCCCGAGGCCAGGTACAGGGTGCGCACGACCGATGCCAGCACCTCGGGGGGAAGCGACCGGCGGGCCATGCGCCCGGCCAGGGCCACGCCGAGCCCCCCGCCCCGTGGCGCGGCTTGCGGGTTGACCGTTTCCGACGGCACGGGATCGTCGTCGAGATGGGCCCATATGTCGGCCAGATTGATGCCGCCGCCCCGCCGGTCCCGGGCCAGCCGAAAGATGAGGCGCAACAGCGGGTCCTTGTCGGCCTGGCCGGCGCTTTGCCGGTAGCCGCGCTGGACCTCGGGGGGAAACATGGCGGCGACCGCCATGCCGAGCGGCGAAAAATTGAGGCAAAAGACCTTGTCGAAGCCAAGCTCGGCCAGCGCGGCGAACTCCCGTCGGCTAGCCAGCACCCGCCCGGTCGCGGCCAGGGGATTAAGCCCCGCCGCCCCATGGGCCGGCAGCCCGTGGACCACGGCAAAGGGATAAAGCCGCGCCGCCAGGGCGGCCAGGGAGTGGTCCACGGCCAGATGCACCTCGCCGCCGGTGCGCCGGGCCGCGCGGTCGAGCCCGGACAGCAGCCGCCGGGTCTGAACGAGGTCCCCCAGACGGGCCAGTTGCAAAACGAGAAAACGCGCCATACCTTGCACCGCGTTCAATGAACTGGAAAATACATGTGAAAAAAATACCTTTCCGGTTCCAATCTTCTTCTGTTATAGGAATCATCCATGCGGTATTATCCTATTTACGTCAATCTGCAGGGTAAACGGTGCCTTGTGGTGGGCGCGGGCCAGGTCGGCCGGCGCAAGATCGCCACGCTTGCCGCCTGCGGCGCGGCGGAAATCCTGGTTCTCGACATGATCGCCCCGGACGAATCCTGTGCCGAGGCGCTCGCCCACCCGGCCGTGGTTTTCGCCTGTCGCCCCTTTGCCCCCGCCGACCTCGACGGCCGGTTCCTGGTCATCGCGTCCACCGACGACGAGGCGCTCAATTGGGAAATCAGCCGGGAATGCGAAAAACGCGGCATCTTGTGCAACATCGTGGACCAGCCGGAGAAATGCAGCTTCATCGTGCCGGCGCTCTATACCCAGGGCGACCTTACCGTGGCCATTTCCACGGGCGGCGGCTCGCCGGCCCTGGCCCGCAAGATCCGACAGGGACTGGGGGAGTTTCTCGGCTCGGAATACGGCGCCTTGCTTGTGCTCATGAGCACCCTGCGGCCCATGGTGCTGGGGCTTGGCCTGGGAACAACCGAGAATTCCAGAATTTTTCGTGAACTGGTCAACTCGAGCCTGATCGAGGACTTGAAGCGCGGCGACGCGGCCGCCGCCGAGGCCGTGCTGCGGGACTTCCTGCCCGCGTCCCTGCACGGCGAGGCCAGCGGGCTGGTCTCGGGAGCCCTTGCCCATGCCGGCGCTTAACGTTCTTTTCGTCCTGGTCCTGGCCGCGTACTTTTTCGGAGCCACCCTGCACTTGCTAGGCGTGGTTTCGGGCAGGCGGCCGCTTCGTCGCGCGGGCGAGAGCCTCACCGTGGCCGGCTTCGCCCTGCACACCGTGGATCTTGTCGCGCTGCTGGCCACCGAAGGCGGCGCGGCCCTGCTCCTGGGCGAATTCTACTTCAGCCTGCTCGCCTGGAGCCTGCTTCTCATCTGCCTTTTCCTCTGGTGGCGGCTGCGGCTCGAGATGCTCGGGCTCTTGGCCGCGCCGTTGGCCTTGTTTCTGTTCCTCTCGTCCCAGGCGGTCACGGCCCAGCGCATGCCGCTGCCCAAGGCCCTGGGCGGACTCTTCTTCGGGCTACATATCGGGGCGCTGTTTCTGGCCATAAGCCTCCTCGCCATGGCTTGCGGCGCGGGGCTGGCCTATCTGTACCTGGAGCGCAAGATCAAGACCAAGGAAAAGCTTTCGGGCTTTTCCAAGGCCCTGCCCGCGCTTTCCACCTGCGACACGGTCAACCGATGGGCCGTGGCCGCCGGCTTTCCGCTCTACACCATCGGCCTGTTGTCGGGATTCATCTGGGCCAAACTCACCTGGAACCGTATTTTTTCCTACGATCCCAAGGAGATCATCGCTATTTGCGTCTGGCTGCTTTTCGCCTTCCTGTTCCATCAGCGCCTGTTTATCGGCTGGCGGGGGCGCAAGACCGCGAAACTGGCCATCTGGATATCCTGCCTGACCCTCGTGTCGTTGCTTGTCATCAACTTTTTTGTGCCCACACACCATAGTTTCGCGCGATATATCGATGGAGCATCAAATATACCTGTTCGGACTCAACCATAAGACCGCCGGCGTTGATGTCCGGGAGGCGTTCGCCCTGGGCGACCGCCCCAAACTCGGCGAACTTCTGGTGCGCGGCGACGCCCGCCTGCGCGAAGCCCTCGTGCTCTCCACCTGCAACCGGGTGGAGGTGGTCGTTGCCGACGCCCCCGGCCGCGACGTGAGGCCCGTCGTCCTCGACGCCTGGGCCGAATACTGCGGCCAGGATCAGGCCGCCCTCGCCCCGCACCTCTACGAGCACCAGGGCCTTGACGCCGTGGAGCACCTTTTCTGCGTGGCCTCGGGCCTGGATTCACTGGTCCTCGGCGAGCCGCAGATCCTGGGGCAGCTCAAGGCGGCCTACCGCCACGCCGTCAGTTGCAACACGGCGGGAGTGATCACCAACCGGCTGTGCCACAAAGCCTTTTCCGTGGCCAAAAAGGTGCGCACGGCCACGGGCATCGGCGCCAGCGCCGTTTCCATCAGCTATGCGGCGGTGGAGCTGGCCAAGCGCATTTTCGGGGAGATGGCCGGCAAGAAGGCCATGCTCGTGGGAGCCGGCGAAATGGCGGAGCTGGCGGCGCTGCATCTTCTCAACGCCGGCGTCTCCGAGATCCTGGTGGCCAACCGGACCTATGCCCGGGCCGAGGAGTTGGCGGCGCGGTTCAAGGGCCGTCCGGTGGCCTTCGAGGAGTTCGCGTCGCGCCTGCCCGAGGTGGACATCGTCATCAGCTCCACTGGCGCGCCCCATGTCATTTTGAAGGCCAGGGACATGCGGGGCGTGCTCAAGGCCCGCAAGCACAAGCCGATGTTTTTTATAGACATCGCCGTGCCGCGCGATATAGACCCCGACGTCAACAGTCTGGACAACGTGTATTTGTACGACATCGACGACCTCCAGGAAGTCGTGGAGGAAAACCTGGCCCAGCGTCGCGAGGAAGCGGCCCGGGCCCGCGACATCATCCGGCTCCAGGTGGAACGCTTCGGCGAATGGCTCAAGTCCCTGGACGTCAAGCCGACCATCGTGGACCTGCTGCAAACCGGGGAGGATATCGCCCGCCGGGAACTGCACAAGACCCTGCGCCGCCTGGGTCCGGACGTTTCCGACGAGACCCGCCGGGCCATCGAGACCCTGTCTTTGTCCATCAGCCACAAGCTCCTCCACGAACCCATCGTTTTTCTCAAACGCCGGGCCAGGGAAGAAAAGGGGGACAGGTTCATCGACCTCACCCGCCGCATGTACAACCTGGACCGCGAACAGACGCCGGACGACGCCCACGCGGACCGGAAACCGCCCCTGGGCGGGGAAAAGACCCCCAACCCCGATGCGACGGATACAAGCGAGTAACCCATGCGATCCTACCTGATAGACGAAGTCTCCGCCGACAACATGGAGATCATCGAGCGGCAGTTGGCCGAGAAAGGCTTCAAAGGCCCTCTCGACCACATCTACTACATCCCCTTTCCCCAGGAGATGTTAAACGACGAGCAGCAGCAGCATTACGGCGAATGCGGCCCATACATGCTCATCCTCGAGACAGGCCGCAACTGGCTCAAGCTCGAACTGCTCGTGCGCGGCCGGGGCAAGCTGCGCTGTTCCTGCATCAGCTACTGCACCACCGAACAGCGCCAACAGATGATCGACTTCCTGGACAACTTCATCCGGGAACTCGACATTCCGGTCTGATCCGGCCCGGATGCCCCCCGCCTCGAACCGGTCCGCGCCGCGGGGCGCGCGGCCGCGCCTCGACGCCCTTCCCCGAAGGCAAGCCTTGCTGTGCCTTGGCGTGGAGGAATTTCTCGTGGGGGAGTGCGGCCACGATCCCTGCGGCGCGACCTGGATCGTCGGCTTTTCGGGGGGACCGGATTCCGTTGTCCTTCTTGCCGTTTTGACGGTTCTGGCCCCACGTTTGGGGGCCCATCTCGAAGCCGCCCACGTCGACCACGGCCTGCGCCCCGAATCCGCCGCCGAAGCGGCCGATGCCGAGGCCTTTTGCGCCGCCTGGAACATCCCTTTTCACGAACGCCGCGCGGATGTGGCCGGATTGGCCCGGGAGCGCGGCATCGGCCTGGAAGACGCCGGCCGTCTCGCCCGCTACGCGTTCTTCGAGGAACTTCGCGGGGCGCGCCCCAACGCCTGGACGGCCCTCGGGCACCAGCGCGACGACCTGGCCGAAGACCAGATCATGCGGCTTATCCGGGGCACGGGCTGGCCGGGGCTCGGCGGCATGGCGGCCCTCGATCCGTCGCGGCGCATCCTGCGCCCGCTGCTTATGACGCCCAGAAGCGACATCGAGGCCTTCGCCGACGCCCTCTCCCTTCCCGTTGTCCGCGACCCGTCCAACAACGATCCGGCCTACCGGAGAAACCGGGTCCGCAACGACATCCTGCCGCGTATCGCCGCCGAAAACCCGCGCCATGGCGAAGCCGTTGCCAGGCTCTGGCGACAGGCGAGAATCGACGAGGACTTCCTCGAGGCCTCCCTGCCCGACTTCCCGGACCCGACCGCGCTTCCCATGGAGACGCTTGCCGGGCTGCATCCCGCCCTGCGCCTGCGGCTCTACCGCCGGGCGCTTCGCGCCTGCGGCCCGGGGCAGGCCCTGGCCGAGACGCTTTTCAGCCTGGACGCGGCCGTGGCCAAACGCGCCACCGGACGGGTGTTCCAGTTTCCCGGCGGCAAGACGGCCCGGATCGGCCGCCGGGCACTCGTTTTCCGCCTGAAATCGGGCGGATCGGGGACGAGGGAAAACCGGCGGAGCCATTGACAGGGCTTGTCCCGGAGGGTAGTGAAGCCGATTGTGAAAAATCAAACATGGAGGCAGTCCCGGTGAATATCCTTATCTTCGGTCCCAATGGCAGCGGCAAGGGCACCCAGGGTTCCCTGGTGAAAAAGAAGTATAATCTGGCCCACATCGAGTCCGGGGCGATCTTCCGCGAACATATCGGCGGCGGCACCGAACTCGGCAAGAAAGCCAAGAGCTTCATCGACAAGGGCGAGCTGGTCCCGGACGAGATCACCATCCCCATGATTCTCGAGACGCTCAAGGCCAAAGGCGCGGGCGGCTGGCTGCTCGACGGCTTCCCCCGCAACATGGTCCAGGCCGAAAAGCTCTGGGACGCCCTGCAGAAGGAAGGCATGGGGCTCGATTACGTCATCGAGATCCTGCTGCCCCGCGAGGTCGCCAAGAACCGCATCATGGGCCGCCGCCTTTGCGTCAATGACAACAACCATCCCAACAACATCTTCATCGACGCCATCAAGCCCAACGGCGACAAGTGCCGGGTGTGCGGCGGCGACCTCAAGACCCGCGCCGACGACCAGGACGAGGGCGCCATCGGCAAGCGCCACGACATCTATTACGACACCAAGACCGGCACCCTGGCCGCCGCCTACTTCTACAAGGATTTGGCCGCCAAGGGCAAAACCAAGTACATCGAGCTCAACGGCGAAGGCACCATCGACTCCATCAAAGAGACCCTGCTCGCCCAGCTCGCCTAGTTCACCGGATTTCGCCTTGCCTGTCGGCCCCGGGGGGAATACCTTCGGGGCCGTTTTTTATCCAAGGAGTCCCCCATGCCGCACGAGGACAACGGCCCCCTGCGCCTTGGCCGCATCGCTTACCTGAACGTCTGGCCGCTTTACGAAGCGCTCGTTCCGGCCTTTCCCGAAGGCCCGGACATCCGCTACGTGCCCGGGCATCCCTCGGCGTTAAACGCCGCCCTCGCTTCCGGGGACATCGACGCCGCCCCGGCCTCGGCCTTCGCCTACCTGGCCAAACCCGAAGCCTTCACACTGCTGCCGGATCTGTGCATCCGGGCGGCCACGGGCCCGATCCAAAGCGTGTTGCTGCTCTCGCCGGTACCCCTGGCCGAACTCCCGACGCATCTCGCCCGCACCGGCGATCCGGTGCTCCTGTCCGGCGCCTCGGCCAGTTCCAACGCGCTGCTCAAGGTCTTGTGGCGCTTTGCCTGGAAGTTCCCGGAGGTCCGTTTCGAGACCGTGCCGCCCGGAACCGGGCTGGCCACGGGGAAGCCCTTTGTGGAGATCGGCGATCTGGCGCTGGCCCGTTTTCTCGACGCGCCGGACGGCTGGCACGTGACGGACCTCGGCCAAGCCTGGCTCGAATACGCCGGCACGCCGTTCGTCTTCGCCTTGTGGATCGTGCGGGAGGGACTGGCCGGCAAGGGCCTGTCGGGCCTTCGCCGGATGCATGAGCGGCTTTTGGCCATAAATGCCGCCCTGCCCCGGACCTTGGCGGAACTGGTGGGCGCGCCTTCGCGGCCGGATTGGATCGGCCCCGGGGCCTTGCTCGCCTATCTGCGGGTGGTCAATTACGATTTCGACGCGGCGGCCCGGGCGAGCCTTATCTATTTCGCCGAGCACTGCCGCGAGCTTGGGCTCATCCCGGCCGTGCCCGGCTTGCGCTTCGCCCTGTGACGGCGCGGACCGGACGAATCATCAAATAACAAAAGGAAGTCGGCGGGATATCTTCCCCGTCGGCCAGTCAAGCCCCACAGCCGGCGGTCAGCAGCAGGGCAGGCCCAGAATTTCGGCTTTCTGGGCCTGATCCAGCATGTCCGCAATCCGTATGGCGTCGAGCTCGCGGAAAAGGCTCTCCGTGGCCCTGGCCCAAATCCGGCGGGTGACGCAATCCCCCGCGATCAAACAAGTCTCGGGGTTGCCCACGCACTCGGTCAACTCGGGCCGGCTTTCCAGGGCCCGGACCACATCCCCCACCCGGATCTCCTCGGGCGGCATGGCCAGGACGTGGCCGCCGCGCGGGCCGCGCTTGCTGTTGATGAAACCGGCTTTTTTGAGCGCACGTATCAACTGCTCCAAATACTTCACGGAAATATTGCGGCGCTTGGCGATATCCTGGATTCGGACCGGACGTTCGCCCCCGTGCAGGGCGATATCGAGGAGCATGCGCAGGCCGTAACGACTGCGCGTGGTGAGCTGCATGGACGTCTTTCCCCTTCTTCCGTTTTGTGCAAAACTGAACAAGTGGGTTTCTAGCAGATCCGGTAGACAATGGCAAAACCGGTATCGAGGAGCTTGCCAACCCGGCTAGTGAAGAAAATATTCTTTCCCGGCAAGTACTTGGTGAATTCTGGACCGCCGCATGGCGTTGCGGGACAACCTTCCCGAAAACGGGATTCCCCGATCAAGGACGCACCGGCTGCAAATTTTTCCTTCCGTCCGTCTGGCGTAAAATTCCCAGTGGCCGATCAATCGGCCGCACAAGCAGCAATGTCTGGCATCCATGGCCGTCCTCCCGCCGCGATAAACGCGGCGGGAAGTAAGCATCCAAGAAACATGCCGACACCCGCGCATCTTCACCCGCCCCTGCCCACCAAAAGGCCACCCCGCCTTATGGTAGATTTTCCTCTTGCTTAGCGTCCTTTTCCTGACGGTTGCGTCCGGAGCGTTTCCAGGAAAACCGCAGCGCCCGCCAGCCGCCGTCCATGGTGAAACTGTCAAATCCCCAACGCAGCCAGCGCGGCAGCAACCAGGCCAGCCACAAAGCCCAGGCCAGCATCAGGGCGCGGAAAACGGCCATGGGCCCGGATACGACGGTCGCCGCCGGCAACGTGCCGGCCACCCGGCCCCAGGTCCAGACCAGTTCCGTGGCCGTGGAACCGTTCCCGGCCACCTGCATGCGCGGCAGGCCGAGGAGGCCGGCGTCGAGGATGTCGTAAAGCCCGGCCAACCCGGCCAATACCAGAAGCGCCAACAGCACCTGGACGGCGTCGAAGGAAAACGTCCCGGGAAACACAGCGCGCCGCCGCCAGGCAAGGGCCGCCAGCCAGCCCGTGGCCAAAACGAACCCCAGCGGCGTGGCCTGGGACAGGCCCAGGGCATAGACAAACCACTGCCAGCGCGAAAGCGGCGTGCCGGGAATAGCGGCAAGCAGCAGGCCCAGCGCCACAACCACGGCCAGCCAGCCCCAGTAGAGCACGGCCGGACCGAGGCGGGTATCGGCAAAGACCCCGACCAGCCAGCGATCCGACGGCAAAACGAGCCGCGTGCGGGCCGAGGCGGCGGGAAGCCCCAGATCCGGGGCCGGGGTGCGCAGGACCGTGCCCGTGCCAACGGGCTCGCGAAACCGCAGGGACACGTCGGTAACGCCCGGCGGCAAGGCGAAGCCCACCGCCCCGTCCTTGCCTGTGGGCAGCGTCTCGCGACCGGCGACGGCCAGGCGCGTCACTTCCGCCCCGGTCGGCAGACGCACGGCATGGCGCGCGCCCTTGGCCGAACGGAAGGTCAGGAACAATTCGCTGTCGCGCATCTGCCGGCCCTGTCGCACGGTGAGCGCGGCGCGCTCGATGGTGAGCGTTTCCCCGGGCGCGGCCTCGGGACGGCGGATGTCGCAGGTGAGGGTTTCGCCCGGCCAAGGGGCGAAACGCGGCCGCCAAGAGCCGTTTGCGGCAACGATGCCGACGGGAGGCAGGCCCTGGAAGGTCACGTCGTAAAAGGGCGCGGCCTCGACGGTCCAAGTCGTGACCATATCCGCCCCGTTGGGCGCGGTCAGGACAAGCTTGCCGGCCGGGCTTATGTGCGAGCGCCAGCTGACGCGCTCCTGGCCGGCGGCAAAGGGCGCTTCGGCCAGGCCGTCTTTCACCGTCACGCCGGCCGTATCCGGCATCTCGCCCGGCAAAAGCGGCACCGAGGCCACCACCGCGCCGCCATGCGGCGAACGCCTGCGCACCACGGTTTCCACTTCCCAGGCCAGGCCAAAGCGAAGGGCCCGGGTCACCTCGAAAAAGGGAGGGATGTCGGCGATCGGCGTATCCCCTCCGGAACCGGCGGCGGACGGCTCGGCCCGGGTCAGCTCCAGCGGCCCGGAAAGTCCGCCCAGGCTGTCGAGTCCCCGTGTCCGGTAACCCGGCGCGCGTATCCGCACCCGCCCTGGCGGCGTCAAGCCGGGCGTGATGCGAAAGGACACCGCCGTCGGGGCCGGCCCGGTGAGCGCCACCTCGTGTCGGCCGGGTTCGAGCAGCACGAACAGCGAATCCCCGTCCCGAACAAGCGTCGCGCCGGGTGCGCCGTCGACGCGCACGGCATCCGGCCGCCAGTTCTCGGACACGGCCGGAAGCGGCGCGGCGACGCGGGCCGCGGCATCGACAAGGCTTACGATGTTAAGCCGCCCATCCTCCAGGCGCACGTCAAGGCCGGAGCCGCCAAGGCAATGGGGCAAACACCGGGCCGGCTCGGTCAACCGGTCGCGCAGCGTGTCCAAAAGCGCCTTGTCCGGAAAATCCCCGGCGAGGCAGCGCTGCGACATGCCCGCCACCCCTACGAGCAACGCCAGGCCAGCCACGGCTGACCGGCCCAGGTTGCGGGAGCGACGCAGCCGGGCGCGGTCGCAAAGGAAAAACAGGGCCAGCCCCAGAAACGCCACCCGGGCGAACCCCAGAAGCGAGGACACGAAAGGCGGCACGAAAACAAGGCGCATGATCTGCCCCTTGGCCACGGGGCCTTTCCATTCCATGGTCACGGCGGCGAAATGCCAGTCCGGCATGGCCGGTCCGGTCTGGATCACGGCATTGGGGTCGAATTCGAGGCGCCCCCCGCCCCCGGCCGCGTCCCGCGCTTCAGGGGCCACGGCCATCTCCAGCAGGGCCGGGGCGTTTTCGAGAGATTTCTTGCGGGCAAAGGTCCGGGGCGCGACCGAGGGAGCCGGCGCGGGCGGCCTGCCCCCGGCAAGGCGCGGCTCCGGCGAGCCCGGGAAGACGGGCTGACCGATTTGCGGCGCCACGGCCCGGCGCAACTGGTCGGCGGCAAAGGGAATGGACGTCACGATCAGGGTCAACAGGGAAAATCCGAAAAAGACCACGGCGAAGCGGTGAAAACCCGGCCTGCCGGCAAAGCGCCCCCCCTCCCCGGCCAGCCGCAGCAACCCGGCCCCGGCCAGGACAAACAGCCAGACAGCGGTCGGAGCGTCCGGCTCATGCCAGGAAAGAAGCAGAAAGACGCCGAGCGTCGCGCCGGCAAGGGGCCCGCGCAGCCCCACGGCGACCACGACCAGCAAAAAAACCAGAAACAGGTCGAGCAGCGACCACGGCGACAAAAGGCCGCCGCGCACCGTGTCCGGGCCAAAAGCCGCCAAAAGTCCCCAGCCCGGAGACAGGTTGAGCCGGGTCGTTATGCGCTCGAACTCACGGTCAAAGCCGCCGGCCGGGATGGCGGCCCCGGCGTCGGGGTAGCGGGAATGGGCCGCAAGGGACAGATGCGCCGTGCGCAGCTCCACCCCGCGCGCGTCCTTGCCGCCAACAAGCACCACGGGCTGGTCGCGCCCGTCCATGACCACCCGGCCGAGCTCTCCGGGCGGCAGCAGGGAAAGCGTCCAAGCCGAACGGTTTTCCCCGCTCACGTTGTCGCGGACGCTTAGCCCTTTACCCGAAAAATCGAGCCACATCTCGCGCCGCAAATTGAGGGCGTCGCGGCCCGTGGGCACGCCCCGGCCGAGTTCGCGGATGGCGAGATGCGCGCCGGCGGTGACGGCAAAGGCGGGATCGCTTCTCCAATCCTCCGGGACGTCGGCGGTCTTGGGATCGATGGCCGCCAGTCCCTCGGCCCGGGTCTGGCGCAGGTTCGGATCGGCCCTGTACGACCAGATTTCCCGGCCGTAAGGCGTGGCGATCGGCCCTATTTTCCCGACCGGCCCGGGATAGCGCGCCGTAACCTCAACGTCGTAGCGCCCCGGCCCGGCATCGAGGACCAGGGAACCGTCCGGGCCAAGTGACGCCGCGACCGGCGCGCGCACGGCCAGGGGGAAAGCCCCGGGCGGCACGGCCCCGGCCAGGGTTATGGACCGGGCCAACCCCGAAACGTCGAGGCGAAAAAGGGTGGTCACGGTCATGGGCACGCCGTCGGCCAGAAGTCGAAACACCCGGACATGTTCGCTGTTGGCCACGGGTTTGGCCGCATCCGGCCCGCCAAGGCGCAGCTCCCCGGCCGGGGACACGGCAACCGGCACGGCAACGCCCCGGCGCGACAGGCGCACCAGCCCGACGCCGGCCGGCAGGACGAGGCCCTCGGGCTCCTTGTTCCAGGCCAGACGGCCGGTGATGTCGTATTCCCCGGCCGCAAGCCAAACCTGGGGGCCTTCTTCGCCCGTAACCACCGGAACGTTCTTGCCGCCGATCGTGGCTTTCTCGATCCACACGCCCGGCGCGAAGGGCAAGGGCACGGCGCTCTCGTCGAACAGCCGCGCCCGCAAGGAAAAATCCGCCCCGCCTTCGGTCACGTCGAAGGTCAAGCTGGCCGGAAAGAGGCAGATGCGCGCCTTGGCGTCGTTGCCGCGCGGCGGGCACAGCTTTTCCGCCGCGCCGTGCAGGGCGAATCCCTCCCAGGGCGCCAGTGCCGGCGGAATATCGCCGCTTGCGGCCAAGGCCGTCCCAACCAGAACCAACACCAGCCATACCCCCAGGCAACCGGCCAGGATCTTTCGCATCCGCGCCTCCCCGCACCATATCTTTTCCCTTCGGTTATCCCCGAAAGTCCAAGTCTTGGCAATGCGCCGGGCTTTTCTCGCGGCCCGATCGGTTATATGGCAGGGCGCGTGCGGGGTCCTTGGCCCCGACCGAGGGAAACATGACCGAACAAAACGCCTTTATTCCCCTGCTGCTGGACTGGTTCGCGGCCAATAAGCGCGACCTGCCCTGGCGACGCGCCTACGATCCCTATGCCGTCTGGGTCTCCGAGATCATGGCCCAGCAGACCCAGATGGACCGCGTGGTTTCCTACTTCAACCGGTTCATGGAGCTGTTTCCGGACATCGCCGCCCTGGCCGACGCGCCCGAAGACGCCGTGCTCAAGGCCTGGGAAGGGCTCGGCTACTACAGCCGGGCCAGGAACCTGCACGCCGCGGCCAAGCGGATCATGACCGCGCATGGCGGTGTTTTCCCGGGCGAGCTTGCGGCCATCCGCGCCCTGCCCGGCATCGGCGACTACACGGCCGGGGCTGTCGCCAGCATCGCCTTCGGACGCGACGCCGTGGCCGTGGACGCCAACGTGCAGCGCGTCCTGGCCCGGGCCTGCGACATCGACGTGCCGGTCAAGGAACCGGCCGGCAAGACCAGGGTCATGGAGATCGCCCGGGCGCTTTTGCCGTCCAGCCGGGCCCGGGAATACAACGAGGCGCTCATGGAATTCGGGGCGCTGGTGTGCCGGCCCAAAAATCCCGACTGCGCCGCCTGCCCCATCGCCGGGGCCTGCCAGGCGAAGCACCTCGGCATCGTTAGCGACCGGCCGGTGCTCACCAAGGCCAAGGACATCACACCACTTAACGTGGCCACGGGCGTGCTGCTCCATGCCGACCGCATCTTCATCCAGAAACGGCTGGCCAAGGGGGCCTGGGGCAATCTGTGGGAATTTCCGGGCGGGCGCATCGAGCCCGGCGAGACGCCGCAAGCGGCCGTGGTGCGGGAATTTCGCGAGGAAACGGCCTTTGCCACGGAAGTGGCGACCAAATTGGCCGTCATCCGTCACGGCTACACCACCTTTCGCGTGACCCTGCATTGCTTCCTGTTGCGCCTTGCCGGCGAAAGCAACGGAAATGCTCTTCCCACTCCGGAACTGACCGCCGCCCAGCAAAGCCGTTGGGTACGCCCGGACGAACTGGCCGGCTATGCCTTCCCGGCCGGCCACCGCAAGCTCATCGACCAGTTCGACGGGAGCCTCTGGTTGTAATCGCTCGAAAAAGCGTAACAGATTTTCATCTGTTGCGGCTTGACTCCGGCTTCCTGACTTGCCATGACCCCGGCAAAACTCTTTCACGGGAGCCGCATGAGCGATACCCTAAACGCGCTTCGCATCGACAAGGACGACAAGGCCGCCTCCGGAGCCGGCACATCGCGACGACGCAAGCGCGCCCGCTGGCCGTTTGTCCTGTTGGCGCTCATCGCGGCCGGCATCGCCGCCTGGGCGCTTTCACCGCATACCTTCACCGTCCAGGCCGCGACAGTGGCCCTGGTCTACCCTTCGCGCGCCATCACCAAGCTGACCGCCAGCGGTTATATCGTGGCCCAGCGCAAGGCGGCGCTCGCCACCAAGGCCACGGCCCAGCTCGTCTGGCTCGGCGTGGAGGAAGGCAGCCGGGTGAAAAAGGGACAGGTGCTGGCCCGGCTCGAAAGCGCGGATGTGGAAGCGGCCCGGGATCAAGCGCGGCACGACCTAGAGGCGGCGCGCTTCCAGGTCGCCTCGGCCGAAGCGGAACTGACCGACGCGAAGCTCAACTACAGGCGCATGAAAAAGCTCGTGGCCGGGGACTACGTGGCCCGCTCAGACCACGACGCGGCCAAGGCTCGGCTCGACAAGGCCGAAGCGGCGCTCAAGCAGGCCAAGGCCAACCTGGCCGCCCGCAGCGAGGCGCTCAAGGAAGCCCAGGCCCAGCTCGAATACACCGACCTCGAAGCGCCCTTCAATGCCGTGGTGCTGACCAAAAACGCCGATGTCGGCGATATCATCTCGCCTCTCGGCGCGTCCTCCACCTCCAAGGCGGCCGTGGTCACCATCGCCGACATGGGGTCCCTCGCGGCCGAGGTCGACGTGTCCGAAGCGAGCCTGCACTTGGTGACCGTGGGCGAACCGTGCGAAATCATGCTCGACGCCATCCCCAGCGAACGCTTTCCCGGCAAGGTGCACATGATCGTGCCCACCGCCGACCGCACCAAAGCCACCGTGCTGGTCAAGGTCGCCTTCGATACGCTCGACCCCAGGGTGCTGCCGGAGATGAGCGCCAAGGTGGCCTTTCTCTCCAGGCCGCTGACTGCCGCCGAAACCACGCCCCGGGTGGCCGTGCCTCCCGCCGCCATCGTCGAGCGCGGCGGCAAGCCGGCCGTGTTCCTCGTCAAGGACGGCAAGGCGGCGCTGACGGAAATCGTCCCAGGCGAACCCCTCGGCGACATGCGCACCGTCGCCAAGGGGCTCGAACCTGGAGAAAAGGTGATCGTCTCTCCCCCGGAAAAGCTTCAAAACGGCGACGCCGTTACCCTGACCGAAGGATAACGCGACATGACCCTTCCGCCCCTGTCCACGGCCATTGCCGGAGGAGAAGACGCCGTCCACCTCCGCCTGCTCGAGCGCGTGCGCCAGGCCGGGCTGCCCCATACGGTCCATGCCCATGCCCCCACGCGTACCGTGGACGAAGCCCGGAAGAGCCTCGATTTCGATGTGACGCGCATCGTCAAGACCATCGCCTTCGGCCTTCGCGGCGGCGGCCTTCTCCTGGCCGCGCTTCGCGGCACGCGCCGGGTGGCCTATCCCGGCCTGGCTCGAGCCCTGGGCCAAACCCGTCGCGACCTGGCCGCCCTGTCCCCGGACGAGGTGCCGGCGCGCCTCGGCGTTTCCCCGGGCAGCGTCTCGCCCGTGCCCCTCGATCCGGACACCATCGTCCTTGTGGACGCGGATGTGCTGGCCATCGACCCCACGCTCTACTGCGGCCTGGGGCGGCCGGACCGGACGCTGGAGATCGCCCCGGCCGATCTGCTGGCCCTGACCGGCGGACGCACGGCCGATTTTTCCAAATAAGACGGGAGACCTCATGGCCGACCAGCCCCTTATCGCAATCCGCGACCTGTCCAAGTCCTACCGGCGCGGCGACCAGATCATCCCGGTCCTAAGCGGCATCAGCTTCGATATCGCCCAAGGGGAATTCCTGGCCCTTATTGGCCCGTCCGGCTCAGGCAAATCGACGCTTCTAAACTGCATCGCCGGCATCGACAACGTGGACGCCGGCAGCGTCGCCATCGGCGGCACGGATATCGCCACCTTAAGCGAAGGCGAGCTGGCCAAGTGGCGTAGCCGCCATGTGGGGTTCATTTTCCAGTTCTACAACCTCATCCCCGTGCTTTCGGCCCTGGAAAACGTGGAACTGCCGCTGCTTTTAACCGCCCTCTCCGCCCGGGAACGCACCGAGCACGCCCTGGCCGCGCTGACCGCCGTGGGCCTGTCCGACCGCACCGACCACAAGCCGTCCCAGCTTTCCGGCGGCCAGCAGCAGCGCGTGGCCATCGCCCGGGCCATCGTCACCGATCCGGACATCATCGTGGCCGACGAACCGACCGGCGACCTGGACCGCCATAGCGCCGCCGAGATCATGGCCCTGCTCGGCCGGCTCAACCGCGAACTGGGCAAGACCATCGTCATGGTCACCCACGACCACCGGGCCGCCGAGGCCGCCCATCTGGTGCGCGAACTCGACAAGGGCGAACTGCGTGTTGCTCCTTAGGCTGATCATAAAAAACGCCTTCCGGCACCGCCTGCGTTCGCTGCTCACCATCATCGGCGTGGCCGTGGCCCTGCTCGCTTTCGGGCTCTTGCGCACGGTCCTCGACGCCTGGAACGCCGGGGTGTCGGCCTCATCGGCCAACCGGCTCGTCACCCGAAACGCCGTCTCCCTCACGCAGCCCCTGCCCTATGCCTACAAAAGCCGCATCCGGCAGGTGACGGGGGTGGACATCGTGGGCGCCGGCAACTGGTTCGGCGGCATCTATCTGGACGAAAAGAATTTCTTCGCCAACTTCGCCATCGAGGCCGACGAGTTTTTCAAACTCTACCCTGAACTGCTCGTCAGCCCCGAGCAGCGCCGGGCCTTTCTGGCCGACCGCAAGGCCGCGATCATCGGCCGAAAGCTGGCCACGCGCTTCAACTGGCGCATCGGCGACACCATCACCCTGCGCGGCACCATTTTTCCCGGCGAATGGCCGCTGACCATCCGCGCCATCTACAAAGGGGCCCGGCCCGACACCGACGAGACCGTGCTCTACCTCCACTGGTCCTATCTCGACGAAACCATGAAAAAACGCGCCCCCAGCCGGGCCGGCAAGATCGGTTTTTTCATGATCGGCATCGACGACCCCAGCCGGGCGGCGGAGATCTCCAAGGAAATAGACAAGTTGTTCGTCAATTCCCAGGCCGAGACCCTGACCGAGACCGAGAAGGCCTTCCAGATGGGCTTCGTGTCCATGAGCGAGGCCATCCTCATGGCCATCACCATGGTCTCCTACGTGGTGATTCTCATCATCCTGGCCGTTGCCGCCAACACCATGGCCATGTCGGCCCGGGAGCGGCTGGGGGAATTCGCGGTCATGAAGACCCTGGGTTTCGGCGCGCCGGCCTTGGCCATGATGCTTCTGGCCGAATCCCTCATTCTTTCGCTTTCCGGGGCGCTCTTGGCCGTGGCCCTGATGCCGCCCATCGCCAAGGGATTCAGCACCTATCTGGCCCAGTTTTTCCCCATCTTTTTCGTCTCGCGCCAGACCATCCTCCTGTCCCTCGGTTTCGGCCTTCTGGTCGGCGTGGGCGCGGCCATCGTGCCGGCCGTGCACGTGGCCTCGGTGCGCATCGCTTCGGCCTTTCGGAGGATCGGCTGATGGCCGTCCCCCTGGCCTATTCCTGGCGCAACCTGCGAACGAGGCGGCTTACGACCGTTTTGACCGCCGGCGGCATGGCGCTCGTGGTCTTCGTCTTTACGGCCACGCTCATGCTGGCCGAGGGGCTGCGCCAGACCCTCGTTTCCACCGGCTCGCCCGGAAACGCCATTGTGCTGCGCAAGGGCTCGGAAACGGAGATCCAAAGCGGCATCGAAAGACAAGCCGCCACAACCATGACCACCCGGCCGGAAATCGCCGTGGGCCGCGACGGCCGCACGCTTGCCGCCAGGGAATCCGTGGTGCTCATCGGCCTGACCAAAAAATCCACGGGCAAGATTTCCAATGTGGTGATCCGCGGCACCGAGGCGGCCTCGCTGCCGCTGCGGCCCCAGATCCGCATCGTGGCCGGACGCCTGCCCCGGCCGGGCACGCCGGAGATCATGGTGGGCAAGGCCGTGGCCCAGGGATTCGAGGGGGCCGGGCTTGGCCAGAGCCTGCACTTCGGCAAGCGGCAGTGGCCGGTGGTGGGCATTTTCGACGCCGGCTCCACGGGCTTTTCCTCGGAAATCTGGGGCGACGCGGACCAGCTCATGCCGGCCTTCGGCCGCAACGCCTATTCCATCGTGCTGGCCGGACTGCGCGAACCCGGGCTTTTCAACGCCTACAAGGAAGCCATCGAGGCCGACCCGCGACTCCAGGCCGAGGTCTGGCGCGAGACGCGCTACTACGAAAAGCAGTCGGACATGATGCGCAAATTTCTGACCGTGCTCGGCGTGGCGCTGACCGCCATCTTTTCGCTCGGGGCCATGATCGGGGCCACCATCACCATGTATTCGGCCGTGGCCAACCGCGTGCCGGAGATCGGCACCTTGCGGGCGCTCGGTTTTTCCCGTTCGAGCATCCTCACGGCGTTTCTCATGGAATCGATCTTCCTGGGGCTTCTGGGAGGCGTCATCGGCGTGGGCCTTGCCGCGGGACTCTCCTTCGTCACCTTCTCCACCACCAATTTCCAGACCTTTTCCGAACTGTCCTTCAAATTCGCCCTGACGCCGTGGATCACCGGCCTGGCCCTGGCCTTTTCGATGATCATGGGCATTATCGGCGGCTTCTTCCCGGCCCTGCGGGCGTCGCGCCTGAACATCGTGACCGCCCTGCGCGAAGGGTAGGGGGAGGAGAAGAGGGAAAAGAGAATGCGAGAGGGGAAACCCTTTAAAAAGGGTTCTCCCCTCTCGCGCTCTCCCCTTCCTAAATTTTAAAATGAGGTTGCTGGAGAGGGACCTGGGCATGGAGTGAGGAGAAGACTCGCGTGGCGGGCTATCGTCGACAAAACGTCACACGGCATGGCATGGCGGAAAGAGGCGTTGCGGCTATAATGCCCGCTCGTACCATCCACCAGACCATCCCGCGAGGCAGTCCCCATGCTCAGGCACATGCGTCCCCAGCACGTCAAGGCGAACCAGGAATTCGGCACCGTTTCCTACGTCGGTTCGGCCAAGACCTTCGTCCCCTACGTCAACGTCATCCAGTACGGCGACGGCTCCTTTACCGAAACCCGCTACGAGCACGGCGAAACGCCCGTCATTCCGCCCGCCTCCGAAGACCGCGTCATCTGGGTGCGCGTGGTCGGGGTCCACGATATTTCCGTGATCAAATCCGTCGGCGACGCCATCGAAATGCCTTCCATGCTCATGGAGGACGTGGCCGACACCACCCAGCGGCCGAAATACGAGGAGTTCGGCGACTCCATGTTCATGGTCCTCAAGCTCATCGACATGGACAGGGACCAGGACTCCCCGACCGCCGAACAGGTGAGCATCGCCATGGACGGCGCGGCGGTCTTCACCTTTCAGGAAAACGCCCACAACGTCTGGGACAATTACCTGGACCGGCTGCGCAAGGGACGCCATCTCGGCAAATCCGACCCCCACTACCTGATGCTGGCCCTGCTCGACGTGATCGTGGACCGGTACATGATTACCCTCGGAAAGCTGGGGGACAAGGCGGAAACGCTCGAGGAATTGCTGTTCGAAGCCCAGACCGAGGAGACGCTCTCGAATTTCTACAATTTAAAGCGCGAAACGGCCTACCTGCGCAAATACATCTGGCCGCTTCGGGAAGTGCTGCAGGCGCTCTCGCACAAGAAGCACTCGAAAAAAGTCAGCGATTACGCCAAGTCATACCTGCGCGAAATCGTGGATCACGTGAAGACGGTGGTGGAAACGGTGGATACGCTGAACCAGATCGCCACGAGCATGATCGACGTCTATTCGTCCGTGGCCGACATGCGCATGAACATGGTGATGAAGGTTTTGACCGTGGTCGGCACGATATTCATTCCCCTGACCTTCATCACAAGTCTTTACGGCATGAACTTCGAATACATGCCGGAGCTCAAGTGGCACTACGGCTACTACATCACGCTGGTGCTCATGCTGGCCCTGTCGCTTGGCATGCTTGCCTGGTTCCGCAAGAAGAAGTGGCTTTAAGGCGCGCTGGCCGTCAACTGACGGCGAGGGTCCCCCGGTAGGCGTCCAGGCTCTCGATCCCAAGCTCTTCCATGAGCGCCGGCAACCTTTCCGCTATGCGAAAGGCCATGTCCGGCCGCATGAAATTGGCCGTGCCGATCTGCACCGCGTGCGCCCCGGCCAGGATGAATTCCAGCACGTCCTCGGCGGAGCTTACGCCGCCGACAGCGATGACCGGCGCGGACACCGCCCGGCAGACCTGCCACACGCAGCGCAGGGCCACGGGTTTGATGGCCGGCCCGGACAGGCCGCCGATGACGTTGGCCAGGCGCGGCTTTCGCGTGCGGATGTCCACGCTCATGCCGGTCAGCGTATTGATGCAGGTGAGCGCGTCCGCCCCGCCGAGGACCGCCGCCCGGGCGATCTCCACGATGTCCGTGACGTTCGGCGAGAGCTTCACCCAGACCGGCTTGTCCCTGGCCCGCTTTTTCACGGCCTCGGCGAGTTTGCCCGCCATGGACGGGTTCTGGCCAAAGGCGATGCCGCCGGCCTTGACGTTGGGACAGGAAATATTGACCTCGAGGGCGGCCACGCCTTCGGCGTCCGCCAGCACCCCGGCCAGCTCAGCGAACTCGTCCGCGTCGCAGGCGTAGAGGTTGGCGATGATCGGCGTTTCCGCGTAGGGCAGGCGCGGCAGCTTGTCGCGCAAAAAGACTTCCACGCCGCAGTTTTGCAGGCCGATGGCGTTTAACATGCCGCACGGCGTCTCGGCGATGCGCGGCATGGGGTTGCCGGCGCGGGGCTTCAGGGACAATCCCTTGACCACGATGCCGCCAAGCCCGCGCAGATCGCCGTAAGGCGCGAATTCCAGGCCGTAGCCAAAGGTGCCCGAGGCGGTCATGACCGGGTTTTTCAGGTGCATGCCCGGCAGGCGCACGCTTGCGTCAACGCTCATGACTCCTCCGAAAGCGCCAGTTCCTCGACCCAGAAAACCGGCCCCTGGGTGCAGGTCTGCACATACGTGCCCAGGACGTTTTTCTCCACGCAGCCAAGACACCCGCCAACGCCGCAAGCCATGCGGTTTTCCAGCGACACCTGGGCCCGCACGCTGTACTTGCGGGCAAGCCGCGCCACAGTCACCAGAAAGGGGCGCGGGCCGCAGGCCAGGACCAGTCCGTCGGCATGGCCGGCGATGGTCGTTTCCAGATGCGCGACAAAGGCGGCCAGATCGTCCGGCCCTTTTTCCTGAAAGGCTTCCGCGCTCTTGAGCCCGGCAAAGGCGTCGAAAGGATAGCAGGAAAGCGGCTGGCGGTGGCCGAAAACAAGCGAAAGACGTTCCGGCGAAGGATGCCCGGCGGCGTATTCCACGAACGGGGCCAGCCCCACCCCGCCGGCCAGCATGACCGTCGGGATTTCCGGCTCCAGGGCAAAGCCCTGCCCGAGCGGTCCCCAGACCGTGGCCGTATCGCCCGGAACCAGCCGGCACAAAATCTCCGTGCCCCGGCCGCAGACCTGGACAAACAGGGTCAGCGCCTCGGCCGTCAGCCGGCAGATGGAAAAGGGACGGGGCCAGACCGGATTTTGCCCGAAGGCATGGGGCCTGACCATGACGAACTGTCCGGCCACGGCCGGCGGGAACCCGGGATTGGCCAGGGTCAGCATGTAGCAGCCCTTGGCCGCGCCCTCAGGGCCGACCGGCTCCACGGACAGAATGGAGACGTCGCGGCATGCGTCGTGATTGCCCAAGAAACACCTCGCGCGAAATGATGGGCGGCTTGTACCGCCTTTGCCCGGCCTTGTAAAACAACCGGGCCCCGGGAACAGGAATCGCGCCGCCGCCGCCCGGAGTCCTTGAACTTGCCCGGGGTTATCCGTAGTGTGGATCGGCCGGACGTCCGACCGGACGCGGCCAGCCACGAGCGCCAACACCGGGGATGGGCATGCGACAAGACCTCGACCTCGAAGACGACCACAACGACGGCACCGTACGGACCTTCCACAAAGGGGCGGTCCTTTTTCGTGAAGGCCAGCCGAGCGATGTGACCTACATCATCAAAAAAGGCCGGGTGGCCATCTACCGGGTCGTCAACAACAAGCGGGTGGTGCTCGGCGAACGCGGCCCGGGCGAAATGGTCGGCGAGATGGGCGTCATCACCGCCGCCCCCCGCTCCAGCGCGGCCGAGGCCTTGGAATTCACCGAGGCCATGGTGTGCGACAGCAACCTCATCCACACCATGCTGCATAAAAGCCCCCGCCCGGTCCAACTCCTCACCGGCTACCTGGTCGACCATGTCAAAACGCTCACCGCCCAGGTCACCGACCGCCCCTCGGGCAACGCTTTTCTCTCCGTCTGCCGGGTGACGGCGCTCTGCTGGCAGTCCGCCCCGGGAACCGGAAAGGCCAAGGAACTCAGCTACGCCGAGCTTTCGACCACACTCAAGGACATCGTGCTGCTCAACCAGATCGAGATCGACGCGGTGTTCGAGCGTCTGGCCAAGCTGCATCTGGTTTCCTTAACCGACGTCAAGGCCAGCTTCGCCCGCAAGGACCCCCTGCTCGGAACGTCCAAGCCCGGCACCGCCTTCGTCAAGGACAAGGTCGTGCGCCTGACCGACCCGGACACGTTTTTAAGCGTGGCCAAAAATGTGGCCCGGGACATACGCGACCCGTCGAAGCCCATGGTGGACCTGGAATTTTGCGATCTGGACGCCTTTGCCCGGGAAGCCGGCTCCACGCCTGACATCATTTATAAGAAGCTCGCCTACCAAGAAATTCCCCAAGACCTGTTCTTCTTCCACACGGCCAAGGCCCGGGACTACATCGAGAGGATGGGGGCGGAGTTTTTCAAACAGGCCCGCCGCCCACGCCTCTGCGCCGCCGACCTCGAACGCGTCGACGACATCACGGCCGTGGACAACGCCACCCTCCAGGAAGCCTTCTCCGCCCTGGGTTTCCATAAGGTGGCCGTGGCCATGGCCATGGCCGGCGAGGCGGCCCGGGAAAAAATCCTCAAGAACCTGTCCAAGAAAATCGCCGCCGTGGTCCGCGAAGAAGCCGCGGCCATGACCGAGCCAGACGAGGACGAAGCGGCCGATGTGGAAAAGGAACTGATCGATCGAATCAAGACCATCAAGGGACTGGCGTCGTGAATATCGCAACCGTCATCGGCATCGTCTTCGGCATCGCCATCCTCACCTTCGCCACTGTCCTCTCCACGGACAGCGCCGGGGTTTTCGTCAACTTCCCGGGCCTGGCCATCGTGCTCGGCGGCACACTGGCCTCCACCTTCATCTGCTTTCCGCTCAAGGAAGTCATGCGGGTGTTCAACACCTTCCTCGTGGCGCTCAAACGCGAGGAACTCCCGACGGACCACTACATCGACGCCATCGTGCACATCGCCAGACAGGCCTCCGCCCGGGGCCGCATCCAGCTCGAAATGGCCCTGCCCGGCATCGAAAACGAATTTCTGCAAAGCGCCATCCAGATGCTCGTGGATGGCTACTCCCGCGAGGAAATACAGGAAATCCTCGATACCCGCATAGAACAGACCTACCAGCAGGAACTGTCCTCGGCCGGCATCTACCGCACCATGGCCAAGCTCTCCCCGGCCTACGGCATCATCGGCACGCTCATCGGCCTTATCGGCATGATGCAGTCCATGAGCGTGGGCCTGGGGAACCTCGGCGCGCACATGGCCGTGGCCCTGACCACCACCCTCTACGGCATCCTGCTGGCGAACCTCATTTTCCTGCCCATCGCCGTCAAAGTGGAAAAACGCATCGAGGAGCGCGTCATCCTCATGTGCGTCATCCGCGACGGCACGCTCTTCATCAAGGACAAGACCCCGGCCGCCATCGTGCTCGACAAGCTCAAGGCCTACCTGCCGACGAGGCGCTGGGCCGCCATCGAGCACGAGGAGGCGTAGGCTCCGCCCCCAAGGCAAGGAACAGCCATGAATATCCGCAAGCGACCGGGCGTGCTCAACGTCTCCGATCTGCACAAGATGCGTCAGGACGACGAGGACCTCTGGCCCATTTCCCTGGCCGACATGATGACGCTGCTGTTGTGCTTCTTCCTGCTCATCGTGGCCGTGTCCCACGTGGACCTCAACCGCTACGAGCGGGTGGCCGACTCCATGCAAAAAGCCATGGTGACCGAAAAACCCGCGCCCAAGCCCAAAAAAGCCGAACCCAAACCCGTGGTCAAAAAGACCACGCCCCCCAAGCCCCAGCCCAAACCCGTCGAACAGCCGGCCATGGTGCGCTCCAAGGTCAGCCACACCACCCTGACCAGCGAGCCCGTCGCGCCCCTGGCCCAGGAAAAGCCCAAACCCGAGCCCACTCCCGCCAAGCCGGCCGCGCCCACCGAACAACCCAAGCCCGCCGAATCGGTCAAGGCCGAAACAAAAGCCCCCGCACCCGAATCCGAACGCACCGGCCCGACCCGCAAAAGCCTGGAAGATATCCGTAAGGAACTGACCGCCAAACTCGGCCTCGATACCAGCGCCGTGGAAATCGTGCCCCGCGAAAACGGCGTGGAACTCAACCTGCGCGGCGCGGCCTTCTTCGACCTGGCCAGCGCCGAAATCAAACCCGCCGCCCTGCCGCTTTTGCGCGACATCGCCGCGACCCTGTCCGGCACGCCCTACAAAGTGACCGTCGAGGGACACACCGACAACCTGCCCATCGAATCCTGGCTCTACCCCTCCAACTGGGAACTGTCCTCCGCCCGCGCCAGCCGCGTGGCCCGGTTCCTCATCGACGGCGGCGTGCCCCGCAACCACCTGCGCGTGGAAGGTCTGGCCGATACCCAGCCCGTCGCCCCCAACGACGACGAAGCAGGCCGCCCCATCCCCGAAAACCAGGCCAAGAACCGCCGCGTCGTCATCCTCGTCAGCCCGTCGTAGCGGCTAGCGGGGAGCCGGGAAGGCGCTGATGAAGCGGGGACTCCGCCCCCACGCCCCCGCCAGGGCGCTGCCCTGGACACGCCGGGAGGCCACGGGCCCCCCGGGGCCCCCCTTCTCGCCTCTGGCTTGGCGAGGGTGGCGTTGGCTGGCGGGAAGGTGGAGTGTGGAGAAGATGGAGTCGGAATTTGTCGGGACGCTGCCGCCGCTACGCGGCAGGCTCGTCCCAAGCAAATTCCGACTCCACCACGCTCGCCCCAAAGGGGCGACATTCAGAAAAACTCTCTTTTTCTTAAAATGCGGCGCTTCGCCGCTGGCGCGGTTGTTGCCGCAATCGCGTCCGGCGTCGAGGCGCAACGCGCGTCGTGTCGCCGGGCCGATTGCGGCAACTAACATACGGCGTCCCGCCGCCCCTCAACACCAAACCAACCCCACCCATCCGCACTCCCACCCCACCAGCCCAACCCGGTAAAAGGGGGTCCGGGGGACATCAAGTCCCCCGGCGGGGTCAGGGGCAGAGCCCCTGGGCAAGAGCCCGCTCGCCTAAAACGGCGTGCCGTTGGCGGCGATGTCGGCAACGATGTCCGCCCTAATGCGCTTGGAGACGGGGCCGGGCCGGCCGTCGGCGATGGGGGCGCCGTTGTAGCGGATGATGCTCAGGCAATCGTTGGTGGTGCCGAGGATGAACATTTCCTTGGCGGTGGCGATATCTTCTTCACGGATGCCGGCGAAGACGACTTCGATTTCGTTTTTTACGAGTTCCACGGCGCGCATGAGGGTGGTGCCGGTCAGGGCGTTGTTGAGTTCCGGCACGACGAGGCGTCCGGCGGCGTCGACGATGCAGATGTTTTCGGTGGCGCCTTCGGCCAGGAATCCCTTGTCGTCGTAGCAGACGGGGTAATCCTCGCCGCGCTGGGTGGCCTCGCGCTTCATGAGCACGTTGGGCAGGTAGTCGATGGATTTGATGCGGGCCAAGTAATTCTGTTTAGCCGGGATGGAGGTACGGAAGGCGGTGACGCCCTTGGCGAAGGAGGCATCAGACCGGGGGTGGTATTTGTAGGCCACGATGGTCAGGCTCGGGGTCGGGCAGTCGGCGGGATCGATGCCGAAACTGCCGGGGCCGCGTCCGACGATGACACGCACCATGCCGATATCCGAGCCGCCGGCCCGGCACACGTCGAGGGTAAGTTTCGCGACTTCGTCCCAGGGGCAAGGCGGTTCGAGGAAAATGGCCTTTGCCGAGCGTTCCATGCGGGCGAAGTGGGGCTCGACCTGGTAAAGCTTGCGATCGATGTATTTGAGCGTTTCGAAGACGCCGTCGCCCCGGTGGACGAGGTGGTCGTCCAGGGGGATGAGCATCAGGCGCGGGTCAGTGCCGATGACGCCCAGGCGGTGGTCGTAGTAGGCCAGGACATTTTCGCCACCGGGACGCGGCGCGGCGAGCAGGCGGGAGACGTAGGCATCGACGTCGACGATATCGGGCATGGGAAACTCCTTCATAAAAAAGACGGGGGAAACACCGTAAGATGTTTCCCCCGCTCCCTTGCCTCTTTTGGGCAGGGAAATCTAGGCGGGCACGCGCACCTTGTCGCGGGCGATGATGAGCTCGGCGATCTGCACGGCGTTGAGCGCCGCGCCCTTGCGGATATTGTCGGCCACGATCCAGAGGTGCAGGCCGTTGTCGACGGTGTTGTCCTCGCGGATACGGCCCACGAACACGTCGTCCTCGCCGGCGGCGTGGATCGGCATGGGATAGATCTTCTCGGACGGGTTATCGTAGACGGTGATGCCCGGGGCCTGGGACAGGATGGCACGGGCGTCCTTGGCGGTCAGCTTCTTTTCCGTCTCGATGTTGACGGCTTCGCTGTGGCCGTAAAAGACCGGCACGCGCACGGTGGTAGCCGTCACCCTGATCGAGTCGTCGCCCATGATCTTGTTGGTTTCCTTTATCATCTTGATCTCTTCGAAGGTGTAATCACCGTCGGAGAAGACGTCGATCTGGGGCAGACAGTTAAACGCGATCTGGTACGGGTACACCTTGGCTTCGGGGTCCTTCATATTGAAGAGCTGCCGCACCTGGGTTTCCAGCTCGGTGATGGCCTTCTGGCCGGTGCCGGAAACGGCCTGGTAGGTGGACACGATCACGCGTTTGATCTTGGCCGCGTTATGCAGGGGTTTGAGCGCCACCACCATCTGGATGGTCGAGCAGTTGGGGTTGGCGATGATGCCCTTGTGCCAGTCGACGTCGTCGGGATTGACCTCGGGCACGACCAGCGGCACTTCCGGGTCCATGCGCCAGGCGCTGGAGTTGTCGATGACAACGCAGCCGGATTTGACGGCAAAGGGCGCGAATTTTTTCGAAGTGGAACCGCCGGCCGAAAACAGGGCGATGTCCACGCCCTCGAAGGATTTCTCGGTCATCTCCTCGACGGTCAGCTCGCCGCCGGCATACGGCACGGTGGTGCCGGCCGAACGCGAGGACGCCAGGGCCTTGACGGTCTTGGCCGGAAACTCGCGCTGTTCGAGGGTCTTGAGCATCTCACGTCCCACGGCTCCCGTGGCCCCGGCCACGGCCACAACCCATTCGCCCCTGCCCATACGGTCCTCCAATGTCGGTTGTAAAAAGCCTCTGGCGGCCAGGGAGGCACTGCCCATCCCGGGCCGTCCGCGAGGGAAAATCACGGAAATCCCTATCTAGGCGATTCCTTCACGAAACGCCAGATTTTTATCGAATAAAATTATCGTATTACAAATCAAGACCGGCCACGATGGACAGCACGGCCTCGGCTTTGTTGAGGGTGTAGAGATGCACCCCCGGCGCGCCCCGGGCAATGAGGTCTTGCGCCTGCTTGCGCGCATAGGCGATGCCCGCCTCGGCCACGGCCGCATTGCCTCCGGCCGCGTCGGCCCGTTCGAGCTCGGCCAGATAGGCCGGCGGCAGATGCGCGCCGCACATCCCGACCAGCCGCTTGACGCTGGCGAGGCTCATCACCGGCAGCACGCCCGGGACGATCGGCGCGTCGATGCCCACGGCCCGACACTTATCCACGAAGCCGAAGTAGGCGTCGTTGTCGAAAAAAAGCTGGGTGACCACGAAGTCGCCGCCCAGACAGATCTTTTGGCGCAAAAATTCCAGATCGGCCTCGGGCGAGATGGCCGCGGGATGGCACTCTGGATACCCGGCCACACCGATGCCGAGCCCGGGACGCTCCTGGCTGATAAACGACACCAGATCGGACGCGTGCTGGAAATCGTCGGAATCGGGAACGAAATCCTCCTGTCCCTTGGGCGGATCGCCGCGCAGGGCCAGCACGTTGTCGACGCCGGCCGCGGCCAGGGCATCCAGGAATCCACGGATTTTCTCCCGGCTGGCCCCGACGCAGGTCAGATGGGCCATGGGCTCGAGGCCGTAGGCGGTTTTGAGCCGGGAGACGATCTCCAGCGTATGGGCATGGGTGCTGCCGCCCGCGCCGTAAGTCACGGACACGAACAGCGGGTGGACGGGAATGAGCCGCTCCACCACCTCGAAAAAGCCGGCCCAGGCCTCACGCTGCTTGGGCGGGAAAAATTCCAGGGACACGAACGGCCGCTTCGCCTGGATAAGCTCCTTGATGCGCACGCAGTCTCCTTCGGCTGTGGGGGGAGAAGAAGGAGAGAGTGAAGACCGGGAGGGAAACCCCCTTTTTGAAAAAAGGGGGTTTCCCCCCCGGCCCCCCCTTTCCCTCAAAAACTTTTAAAGGGGTAATTATGGGAGACAATTCCCTTATGGAAATATGCTACTGCAAGACGGCGTCGCCGAGGACCGCCAGCTGCTCCACGATCTCCCTGTCCGCTTCGAGAAAGGGCCTCGATGCGCCCTCCTGCGGCGTCAGCCATTCCATTTCCTGGCCTTCCAGGGGCTTGATCTCACCCTCGTAGGCCCGGATATGAAAAAAATGCAGATGCACCGCAAGGTGCACGTAAGCGTGCTCTTTTTCCTTGAAAAAGGCAATTGAGGTCGGCGTGATGTCCAGTTCCTCCCCCAGTTCCCGCATCAGGGCGGCCTGGACGGACTCGTCGGGCTCGACCTTGCCGCCGGGAAACTCGTACTGCCCGGCCATGGGTTTGCCTTCGGGGCGCTTGACCCCGAGATAGCGTCCGTCCTTCCAGATGATGGCAGCCACGACCGTCACGTTTTTCGGCGCACAGTTCATACGGACTCCAGCAAGGCGGCCCGTCGGGCCTCCAGGTCGGCGATTTCCTCTTCCAGGACCGCCATGCGGGCGAGCAGTTCCTCGGCCGCATGGGACAGGGTCCCGTATTCCTTGCTGAGCTGGGAAAAAAGCTCACGCTTCGCATAGGTCTCGGGATCGGCCATGACGGCCTCCACCTCGGACTGCTTGGCGAGCAGCGTTTCCAGCTCGGCCTCAAGCTTCTCGTAAGCGTCGCGCTTGGGTTTGATGTCGCGGTAGAGCGCGTTGCGCTGTTCGGCCACACGGCGCTTGCGTTCCTTATCCTCCTGGCGGGACGCCTTGGTCGAGGCGGCCTTGACCGCCTGGTTTTCTTCATCAAGCTGGCAGGCGCTTTCCTGTGCCTGCTGCGCCTGGGCGGCTTCGTAGGCGGCGAATCCGTCTTCATAGACGGTCAGCCCGTCCTCGCCCACGGACCAGACCTCGGCCGCGACCTCGCGCAGCAGGTAGCGGTCGTGGGCGACCATGAGGATGGCCCCGGAATAGTCGGAGAGCGCCCGCACCAGCGCTTCGCGGCTCTCCAGGTCCAGGTGGTTGGTGGGTTCGTCGAGGACCAGGAAGTTGGCCCGGGCCGAAAAAAGCCCGGCCAGGACCAGCCGCGATTTCTCGCCGCCGGAAAGCTCGGACACCCGCCGTTCCCAGTAATCCTCACCGAGGAGAAAAAGCCCCAGGATGGAGCAAACTTCCAGATGGGTGGCCTTGGGCCCGGCCATGCGCTTCATCTCGGACATGACCAGGGCGTCTTTTTGCAAAACCTCGGTCTGGTGCTGGCTGAAATAGCCCAGCTTGACGCCCGTGCCGAGAAGAACGCGGCCGGATACGGGTTTGAGCGCCCCGACGACAAGCCTCAGGAGCGTGGTCTTGCCCGCGCCGTTGTGCCCGACCAGCGCCACCTTCTGGCCGCGAAAAAGCTGAAAGGTCAGCGGCGGCCAGATGGGCTCCCGCCCGGGATAGGCATAGGCCAGGTCGGCGGCCGCGGCCACGGTCTTGTCGGACTTCTCGGGCTCGGGCAGCGTGAAATTGAGGGTCTTGGCCCGCACGTCCGGCCGTTCGCTTTTAAGCGCCGCCAGCTCCTTTTCCAGCTTGTCCACGTTTTTGAGCTTGCTTTGGGCCTGCCTGGCCTTGGTGGCCTTGTAGCGGAAGCGGTCGACAAAGGCGTTGTGCTGCTTGATCTTGTTGTCGATGGCCGCGGCCTGCCGCTCCCACTGCTTGTCCATCTCCTCGCGCCAGGCCAGAAATTCGGTGAACGAACCGGGACGCCAGATGGGTTTGACGTCGCCCATGAAAAGCGTGTGCGTGGCCACCCGGTCGAGAAAAATCCGGTCGTGGGCCACGAAAATAAGCACCCCGGGAAAGGCGCACAAAAAGGATTCGAGCCAGGCAACGGCCTCGAGGTCCAGGTGGTTGGTGGGCTCGTCGAGCAGCAGCACATCGGCCCCGGCCGTCAGCACCCGGGCCAGCTTGGCCCGTTCGCGCCAGCCGCCGGACAGGTCGGAAATCGGGGCATGCTGGTTCTCGTCGCTAAACCCCAGGCCCGTCAGTATCGTCTTGGCCCGGTGCTCGGGATTGTAGCCAAGCGTGTGCTCCAGACTCGCCTGCTCATGGGCCAGGGCGTCCATGGCCGCCTTGTCCCCGGCGGCGACGGCCGCGTCGTAGCGGGCCCAAAATTCCTTCCACGACGGCAGCGCGGCCATGACCCAGGCCAGAAGCCCCATGCTAAGGTCGGCCTCATCCATGTCCTGGGCCACGTAGCCCAGGCGCGCGCCGGTGGAGAACGCCACCTTGCCGCCGTCAGGCTCGGACACGCCGGCGATGAGTTTCAAAAGCGTGGATTTGCCCGCGCCGTTTTGGCCGACAACGGCCAAGCGCGTGCCGCCGGGAATCTCCAGGGAAAAATCCTTGAAGAGATCGTAGCCGCCGTAGGACTTGGAAAGATTTTGCAGACTGACTTTGGCCATGACTTCCATCAAAACGCCCGGTATCGGGGCACGTAAGGTCGAAGAAGGCGACGCGTCGCCGGAAACGTCGCCAGCGACGCGCAAGACGCGCCGCCCTGCATACGCAAAAAAGGCCGGGAGAACCAGACCCGCCGCGATGAAAATCATGCGCGGCCACGGCCGGCCCTCCCGGACCCTTCAAAAAGGCTTGGCGGTTAGGCCAGCCGCTCCACCACCAGATCGCCCATGGCCTTGCAGCCAACGAGCGTCTTGCCGGGTTCCATGATGTCGCCCGTGCGATACCCCTCGGCCAGCACCTTGGCGCAGGCCGCCTCGATGGCGTCGGCCGCCGCGGCCTCGTTGAAGGAGTGCTTGAGCATCATGGCCACGGACAGGATGGTGGCCAGCGGATTGGCCTTGTCCTGGCCGGCGATGTCAGGGGCCGAGCCGTGGATGGGCTCGTAGAGGCCCGGATTGCCCGCACCGAGCGAGGCCGAGGGCAGCATGCCGATGGATCCGGTGATGACCGCCGCCTCGTCGGACAGGATGTCGCCGAACAGATTTTCGGTCACGATGACGTCGAACTGGGACGGATCGCGCACGAGCTGCATGGCCGCGTTGTCCACGTACATGTGCGACAGCTCCACGTCGGGATAGTCCTTGGCCACTTCCAGGACCACGGCGCGCCACAGGCGCGAGACGTCGAGCACGTTGGCCTTGTCCACGGAACACAGCTTGCCCCGCCGCTTCCGGGCCGTCTCGAAACCGACCTTGGCGATGCGGCGCACTTCGTGCTCGCCGTAGACCATGGTGTTAAAGCCCACCTTCTCGCCGCCGCGCTCCTCGATGCCGCGCGGCTCGCCGAAATAGGCCCCGCCCGTCAGCTCCCGCACGACCATGACGTCAAGGCCGTTGCCGACGATGTCCGGGCGCAGGCAACAGGCGGCGGCAAGCTCGGGGAACAGCTTGGCCGGACGCAGGTTGGCGAAAAGCCCCAAGGCCTTGCGGATGCCAAGCAGGCCCTTCTCCGGGCGGATGGCCGGATCGAGCGTGTCCCACTGGGAACCGCCGACCGCGCCCAAAAGCACCGCATCGGCCGCCTTGCAGGCGGCAACGGTGGCCTCGGGCAAGGGGCCGCCCGTGGCGTCGATGGCCGCGCCGCCGATCACCGCCTCGCTAAAGGCGAACTCCAGGCCATGCTTCTTCCCCGCCGCTTCCAACACTTTCATGGCCTCGGCCACGATCTCCGGACCTATGCCGTCACCCGGCATCACACAGATATTGTAACGCATCACGTATCCTTACAATGTGTGCCTCCGGCGGCCAGGGGCTCCGCCCCTGGACCCCGCCGGGGGGCCATGGCCCCCCCGGTCCCCCCTTCCGCCGGCTGGCGCTGGCTTCGGCGGCTTGCCGCCGAAGCCAGCGCCAGCCGGGAAAAGGGGATACCGAGAAGAACCATGCTCACCACACAACACTTATAAAAGTTTTTTGGAGGGGGTCCGGGGGAACCTTTTTTTCAAAAAAGGTTCCCCCGGCCGCCGGAGGCATCCCCCTTCCTCTTCTTATTCCCTAAACACGCGCCGCGAGGCGTTCCTTGACGTAGGGCACGAGGCCGCCGGCGTCGAGGATGCCCTTCATGAAGGGCGGCACGGGCTTGCACTGGATCTTTTCGCCCGTGGTCAGATTTTCGATGACGCCGGTATCGGCGTCGACCTTGAGCTCGTCGCCGTCGCTGATCCTGGCCACGTCGTCGCCGATCTCGAGCAGAATCAGTCCCATGTTGAAACTGTTGCGGTAGAAGATGCGGGCGAAGCTGTGGGCGATGACGACGGGGATGCCCGCGCCCAGGATGGCGACGGGGGCATGCTCGCGCGAGGAGCCGCAGCCGAAGTTTTCGCCGGCGACCATGATGTCGCCCTTTTCGACCCGCTTGATCCAGCCGGGCTCCAGGCCCTCCATGCAGTTGGCCCCAAGCTCGGCCGTATCCGTGGTGACCAGGAACCGGGCCGGTATGATGGCGTCGGTGTCGATATGCGCCCCGACCTTGTGCGCCTTGCCATGGTACATAGGTAGCTCCTTATGGGGAGAAGGCGGAGAGTGCGGGGAGGGAACCCCTTTTTGAAAAAAGGGGTTCCCTCCCCGCGCCCCTCCCTCCCC
>NZ_AECZ01000039.1 GCF_000179555.1 Solidesulfovibrio fructosivorans JJ] | reverse complement strand
AGCCCTCGCGTTTTTTATGACGGGAAAGGGGGGACCGGGGGGCTTGACGCCCCCCGGCGGTGGGGTCCAGGGGAGGCGGAGCCTCCCCTGGCCGCCGGAGGCATATCCAACCGGCTAATGCCGGGGCTCGGGGCGGAACTCTTCTTTGAGCAACGAGTCGGCCAGGGGCACGTCGTTTTCAACGCTGCGACAAAACACCTTTTCCGGCTCCTGGCAGACCAGCGCCTTGGACAGCACCTCGTCCATGCTCTCGACCGTGATGATCGTCATGTCCTTGAGGATGGCCTCGGGCACGTCCTTCAGGTCCTTCTCGTTTTCCGCCGGAATGATCGCCGTACGGATAAGGCCACGGTGGGCGGCAAGGAGCTTTTCGCGCAGGCCGCCGATGGGCAGCACCCGGCCGCGCAACGTAATCTCGCCGGTCATGGCCAGGTCGTTTCGCACCGGGATATTGAGCAGCGCCGAGATGATGGTCGTGGCCAGCGTAATGCCTGCCGACGGGCCGTCCTTGGGGATGGCGCCCTCGGGCACGTGGATGTGGATGTCGATCTCCTTGTGAAAATCGGTCTTGAGGCCGTAGAGCCCCGAGCGGGAGCGCAGATAGGACAGCGCCGCCCGCGCCGATTCCTGCATCACGTCGCCGAGCTTGCCCGTGATCTCCACCTTGCCCGTGCCGGGCATGATGGCGGCCTCGACCATGAGGATCTCGCCGCCGACCTCGGTGTAGGCCATGCCGGTGCAAAGGCCCACGCGCGGCGCGGCCTCCATCTCGCCATGACGATGCTTGGGCACGCCGAGGTAGGATTCGAGGTTTTCCTTGGTGACGGGAAAGGCCTCGTCCTCGTCCTTGCCCTCGACCAGCTTGCGGGCCACCTTGCGGCATACCGAAGCCAGCTCACGCTCAAGGTTGCGCACCCCGGCCTCGCGGGTATAGCGCCGGATGACCTCGAGCAGCGCATCGTCGGCAAGGTCCAGATTCTCAGGCTTGAGCCCGTGCTGCTCGATGTTTTTGGGCATGAGGAACCGGCGGCCGATCTCCATCTTCTCCGTTTCCAGGTAGCCGGGGATGCGGATGATCTCCATGCGGTCCTGAAGCGGCAGCGGAATGGAGTGCAAGGAGTTGGCCGTGGTGATGAAAAAGATCTTGGACAGGTCGTAGTCCATGTCCAGGTAATGGTCGCTGTAGGCGTAGTTCTGCTCGGGATCGAGGACTTCCAGCAGCGCGGCCGAGGGATCGCCCCGGAAATCCGTGCTCATCTTGTCCACCTCGTCCAGACAGAAGACGGGGTTGTTGAACTTCACCCGCTTGAGCGACTGAATGATCTTGCCAGGAAGCGCCCCGACGTAGGTGCGCCTGTGGCCGCGAATCTCGGCCTCGTCGCGTACGCCGCCAAGGGACAGCCGCACGAATTCCCGGTCCATGGCCCGGGCGATGGACTTGGCCAGCGACGTCTTGCCGACGCCCGGCGGGCCGACCAGGCACAGGATGGGGCCCTTGATGCGCTCGACCAGCTTTTGCACGGCCAGATACTCCAGGATGCGCTCCTTGGGCTTTTCCAGGCCGAAGTGGTCTTCGTTGAGCACGTTTTCCGCGGCGGCGATGTCGAGGTCCGTCTCCTTGTAGACGTTCCACGGCAGGTCCAGAATCCATTCCACGTAGTTGCGCACCACCGTGTATTCGGCGGACGACGGCGGAATCTGGCGCAGCTTCTTGATCTCGCGAAGGGTCTTCTCCCGGGCCTCCTCGGACATGTTCTTCTCGCCCAGGCGCGTCTCGAATTCGGCGGCCTCGGCCCCGGGATCGTCCTCGCGGCCCATCTCCTTGTTGATCGCCTTGATCTGCTCGTTAAGGTAATATTCCTTCTGGTTCTTCTCCATCTGCTGCTTGACGCGGTTTTTTATCCGCTTCTCGATGGAGGAGATTTCGATCTCGCCCTGGAGGAAGGCATACGTCTCTTCCAGGCGTTTGACCGGCTCGAGCTCTTCCAGGACGCTTTGCTTCTTGATGTAGTCCACCTTGAGGTGGGGCATGACGGCGTCGGCGAGGCGGCCCGGCGAGCTGATGGAATTGATCGCCAGAATGGTCTCGGGGGCCAGCTTCTTGTTGATGCGGCCGTAATGCTCCAGGGCCTCCTGGGTGGCCCGGATGAGCGCGTCGGATTCCGGACCGTGGGATTCCTCTTCCGGAACCCGGGTCACGGTGACCATGGGGTAGTCGGCATCCTCGCCGACACCCAGGGACTGCGGCTCCCACTCGGCCCGGTAGAGGCCCTCGAAAAGGACCTTGATCGTGCCGTCGGGCAGGCGCAGCATCTGGAGAATCTTGCTGACCGTGCCCATCTCGAACAGGTCCTCGGCGCTCGGCTTTTCCGTTTCCGGCGAGCGCTGGGCAACGAGGAAGATCTTCTTATCGTGGGCGGCAACGGCCTGTTCGATGGCTTTGATGGAAGCTTCGCGGCCGACGAAAAGCGGCGCGATGGAACGCGGGAACATGACCACTTCCCGCAGGCTCATCATGGGCAGGCGTATGGATTCGGCGGCAAACCGGTCGTTGTCGAAGGTAAAACCCGTCATGAAACCTCCCGTTTTCGGGGTTGGCATCGGCTTTGGACCGTCGGACCGGAGGAGGTCCGGCCCGGCGGTCGGATGCTGCGAATGCTCAAGGTAATGCCGAAAAGACCGTTGTCAAACGGGAGGCGGCAACGTCAATCAGGCCGATTTGACTTCCTGGTGGTAGAACAGCAGCGGCTCGAGGCCCTTCTCCACCACGGCCTTGTTGACGACGCACTCCTTGACGCCGGAAAGCGACGGCAACTTGTACATGATCTCGAGCATGATGCTCTCCATCACGTTGCGCAGTCCCCGGGCGCCGGTCTTGCGTTCGATGGCTTTTTCGGCAATGGCGTCCATGGCGTTCTTCGTGAACCGCAGACGCACCTTGTCCAGTTCAAAGAGCTTCTGGTACTGTTTGACCAAGGCGTTTTTCGGCTCGGTCAGGATGCGCACCAGATCGTCCTTGGTCAATTCCTCGAGGCTGGTGAGGATCGGAATGCGGCCGATGAATTCCGGGATCAGGCCGAACTTGATCAGATCGGCCGGATGGGCCTGGGAAAGCATCCGCGACATGTCGTCGTCATGGCGCGCCTCCACCTTGGCCCCGAATCCCATAGCCGTTCCCCGCATGCGCTGGCCCACGATCTTCTCCAGGCCGATGAACGCGCCGCCGACGATGAAAAGGATGTTGGCGGTGTTTAAGCGGATGAACTCCTGCTGCGGGTGCTTGCGGCCCCCCTTGGGCGGGATGTTGGCCTCGGTGCCTTCGATGATCTTCAAAAGCGCCTGCTGCACGCCCTCGCCCGAGACGTCCCGGGTGATGGACGGGCTGTCGCCCTTGCGCGCGATCTTGTCGATCTCGTCGATGTAGATGATGCCCCGGCTGGCGGCCTCGATGTCGTAGTCGGCATTCTGCAGCAGCTGCACCAGGATGTTTTCCACATCCTCGCCCACGTAGCCGGCCTCGGTCAGGGTGGTGGCGTCGGCGATGGCGAAGGGGACGTTGAGGACGCGGGCCAGGGTCTGGGCCAAAAGCGTCTTGCCCGATCCGGTGGGACCGATCAGGAGGATGTTGCTCTTGTCGATCTCCACGTCGTCGGCGGCCGCGGCCCCGGCGTAGTACACGCGCTTGTAATGGTTGTGGACGGCCACGGCCAGAATCTTCTTGGCCTGTTCCTGGCCGATGACGTACTCGTCGAGCAGCCGCTTGATCTCGGCCGGCGGCAGGAGCTTGCCGCCCTCGGTCTCTTCGCTGACGGACTCCTGGGCGATGATCTCGTTGCAAAGCGCAACGCACTCGTCGCAGATGTACACGTCCGGGCCGGCGATCAGCCGCTGGACCTCATCCTGGTTCTTGCCGCAAAACGAGCAGCACAACTCGCCCGACACAGGTCCTTTCTTTCGCGTCATATGGGAAAACCCACTTTGCCCGGGCCTCCGGGCCATTTAAGCGAAACCCAAGGCGCGGTTAGGCGTCCCCGGATTCCGTTTTCGCAACAGGTTCCCTGGAGGCAAACACCTTATCGACGAGGCCGTAGGCCACGGCTTCCTCGGCGCTCATGAAATTGTCGCGCTCGGTGTCGACCTGGATCTTCTCAATGGGCTGGCCGGTGTGCTTGGCCATGATCTCGTTGAGCGCCTCGCGGGTGCGTCTGGTCTCCCTGGCGTGGATCTCGATATCCGTGGCCTGCCCCTGGAAGCCGCCCGAAGGCTGGTGGATCATGATGCGGCTGTGGGGCAGGGCGTAACGCGTGCCGGTGGCGCCGGCGCAAAGGAGCAGCGCGCCCATGCTGGCGGCCTGGCCCATGCACAACGTGGAAACCGGCGGCATGACGTACTGCATGGTGTCGTAGATGGCCAGCCCGGCCGAAACGACGCCGCCCGGGGAATTGATGTACAGGGAAATTTCCTTTTCCGGGTCCTCGGACTCGAGAAAGAGCAGCTGGGCGCAAATCAGGTTGGCGACGTAATCGTCCACCGCGCTGCCGAGCAGGATGATGCGGTCTTTTAACAGACGCGAATAGATGTCGTAGGCCCGTTCGGAACGGCCCGTGGTTTCTATGACAATAGGGACGGTAGTCATTGTGCTCCCTTTTTGCGCCGGAGGGCGACACGGTGCGACAATTATGTTTGTCGCCAGCCGCCTTCGCCGCGACCGCAGGGGTTGGGGTTCCGGGCGAAACGACGGGCTGCCGCCGTTTCGCCCACCATGACCGCATTACAGGTCATGCAAAAAAGAAGCCAGCTTGTGACGCGCTACTCGCGCACGCCATACCCCTTGTCGTCTTCCTCCGGCTTTTCAGTGGCCGGCACCTTGGTCACAAGGGCATTGGCGTAAATGAAGTCGGCGGCCTTGTCCGCCAGCAGCTTGTCGCGCACCAGGATCATAAGCCCGTTATCCTCGTAGTAGCGCTTGAGCAGCACCACGTCCTGCCCGGTCTGGGTGGACAGGCGGTAGAAAAACGCGTCCATCTCCTGCGGGCTGACGGAGAGCTCCTCTTTGGCGGCCACGGCGGCGAGGAAAATCTGGGTTTTGACCAGCTCCTCGGCCTTGGGCTTGAGCTCGGCTTCCAGGTCCTCCATGGTCTTTCCCACGCCGGCGAGGCTCTTGCCCTGCCGCTCCAGCTTCTGCACGAAATCGTCGGCCATGCTGGAAAGCTGCTGCTCCACCACGGACTCCGGCAGGGGAAACTCCACCTGGGCCAGGAGGTTGTCCAGCAGCTTTTTCTGGGCCGAGGAGCGGTGCAGGTCCTCGCGGGATTTCTTGTAGGACATGGTAATGGCTTCGCGCATCTTGTCCAGGTTTTCGAAGTTGCCGGCTTTTTTCGCCAGCTCGTCGTCCACCTCGGGCAAAAGGCGTTCCTTGATCACGTGCACGGCCACTTTCATGAGCACGGTGCGGCCGGCCAGATCGGTATTGATGAAGTCGGCCGGGAAGGTCATCTCGGAAGAGCCCTCCTCGCCGGCCGGAATGGTCTTGATGAGGGCCTCGAACTCGGGCAGGGCCTGGCCTTCGCCAAGGCTCAGCTCGAAATTCTCGGCGCGCACGCCGGGAATGGGCTCGCCGTTTTCAAAGGCCTCGAAGGTGACGGAAACGACCTCGCCATCCATTGCCGGACGGGCGTCGGCAATGGGCTTGACCTCGGCCAGATTCTTGCGCACGCGCTCGACCACGGCGTCGATTTCGGCGTCGCCGATTACGACTTCCTCTTCCTCGATGGCCTGGCCCTTGTACTCGGGCAGATCGAAGGCCGGAGCGTGCTCGAAGGTGAAGGTGTATTCCAGGGACTCGCCCTTCTGGAGCGCGGCGTCGCTCACGTCCAGGCCGGAAAGCGGCGAGAGCTTGAGCTCGCCCATGATCTCGTTGATATGGACGTTTATGAGGTCGGTGGTGGCCTCGGCGGTGATTTCCTTCTTGAAGCGCGACTCGATGACGCTGGCGGGCACCTTGCCCTTGCGGAAGCCCTTGATGTCGGCCTTGGAGCGGTACAGGGCGACGGCAGTAGCCAGGGCGGCATCCGCCTCCTCGGCGGGGACGGTGACGTTGACCTGTGTTTTGACAGGCGAAATCTGATTGACGTTATATTCCAAGGCTTCCTCCAGGATTATCGCCCTTGCCGGGTCCGGCGGGCGGATTTCGGATCGATCGGGGCGTGATGTTGCGAATACGAAATAGGCAATACTACACGAAGAAAGAAAGAAAGGAAAGAACAAAAACCCGAGACATCGCGATCGGAAGAGGGAGAAAGGATGGAAAGATTTTGCGAGAGGGGGAACCCTTTAAAAAGGGTTCCCCCTCTCGCGCTCTCCCCTTCCGAAATTTTATAACGGTGAAAGCATGTGCCGGATAATATGCTTTTTTTACTATTAAAGTCTTTTGAAGGGGGGCGGGGGGAAACTTTTCTTCAGAAAAGTTGCCCCCGGTTCATCTCTTCGCCCTACCCCATCACGCCGTAGCCCCCGCCGCCGGGGGTTTCGATGCGCAGCCGGTCGCCTTTGCGCAGGCGCACGTGAAACTTGCCGGGCATGACCATCTCGCCGTTTCGCCGCGTCACGGTATTGACGCCGGAAGCGCCCTCCCCGCCCCCGTCCAGGCCCCAGGGGCCGCGAAAACGCCGGTCGGAGAGCACGGTCACCTCCATGGGGGCGAGGGCTTCGATCTCGCGCACCAGCCCGTCGCCGCCGGGATGTTGGCCCGGACCGCCGGAACCCTGGCGGATCGCATAGCGCGTGACGCGCAGCGGGTAGGCATATTCCAGCGCCTCGACGGGCGTATTGAGGGTATTGGTCATGTGGGAGTGCACGGCAGACTGTCCCGGGCCCTTCGCATCGGCCCCGGCCCCGCCGGCAAGGGTCTCGTAGTAGGTGAAAGATTTTTTGACGCGCGGGTCGAAGCCGCCCATGGCCACGTTGTTCATGGTGCCTTGCGAGGCGGCGGGAATGCGCCCGGGCAGCGCCTTGGCCAGAGCGGCCAGGATCACGTCCACAATGCGCTGGGAGGTTTCGACGTTGCCGCCGGCCACGGCCGCCGGAAAGCGGGCATCGACCAAGGTGCCGGCTGCCGTGCGCACGATGATGGGGCGCAGGCAGCCGGCGTTGGTCGGGGCGTTGCCGCCGGCCAGGCAGCGGAACACGTAGAGCGCGGCCGAGACGGCGATGGCGCCCACCGCGTTGACGCAGCCCGCCGTTTGGGGATCGCTGTCCGTGAAATCGAGTTCCGCCTCCTCGCCGCCGATGGAAAGCGTCAGGCGCACGGCGACGTCCTGGCCGCCGACACCGTCGTCGTCCAGGCTGTCCTCGGCTTCGTAGGAGCCGTCGGGCATGGCGGCGATGGTCGCGATCATGAGCCGCTCGGCGTAGTCCATGAGCGCCTCGGCCATGGCGGTCACGGTCTCCAGGCTGTGGGCCTTGACCAGGGCTTCCATGCGGGCGACGCCGGTGCGGTTGGCCATGATCTGGGCGGCGAAATCTCCCTGCCGCTCGGCCGGGGTGCGCACGTTGGCCAGGAAGAGGTTCATGACGTCCGGGACGATTTCGCCGCCCACGACGATTTTCACCGGCGGTATGACGAGGCCTTCCTGGAATATGGAGGTGGAAAGGGGCATGGAGCCGGGGGCCATGCCGCCGACGTCGGCGTGGTGGGCGCGGTTGGCGACGTAGAAGACCGGGGCGTCGGTGCCGGCGTAGACCGGGGCGACAAGCGTGATGTCGGGCAGGTGGGTGCCGCCCCGAAACGGATCGTTGAGCATGGCCATTTCGCCCGGGGCCAGTTCCAGCGCTTCGATGATGGAGGCCACGGAAAGCGGCATGGAGCCGAGATGAACGGGAATATGGGCGGCCTGGGCCACCATGTCGCCCTTGGCGTCGAACACGGCGCAGGAGAAGTCGCGACGTTCCTTGATGTTCGGGGAAAAGGCGGCGCGGGTCAGCGCCATGCCCATTTCCTCGGCCACCGAAGCGAACTTGTTCTTGAAGACTTCCAGGGTAATCGGAGTGATGTTCATGATCAACCTTTATTTAGATTCGCTTATTGCCAAAAGAATATTCTTATCAAGTTTAAGTTATTTTATTTCATTTTGAGCAGATTTTAAAGCAGCCACAGCATCATCAAACGAAGCACTTCCATCCCCAGCCCCCTTGATACCATCCTCAGCAGCACGACTCACTACATCAAAACTAACTCCGGATTCAATTTTTTTAGATACATCATCCAAAACACCAGCAACTGCATTCACCAACTCACTCTTTCTCCCGCTATCAATACCAGAATTATTATCCAGATACTTTGCAATAATATTTTCAACAAAATCATTTTTTCTTTTATTTTTCATCTCTTCACTAACCGATACTATTTTTTCAATAACTTCGACAGGAAAATCCATCTTTTTCAACTCTTTTCTTTTCAACAAAATATCCAAGTAATCTTTATATATCTTTAAACAAAAAGTTACTGTAGCAGCAAAAAACGCTGCCGTCTTAAATCCAGAATCAATAATAAGTGTAAAATCAGTTGACCCAATCGAAGACACTGTAAAAGCTTTTTTTTGATCTCCAACTATTTCAGACATAAAGTTAAGAGTCTTCTTTAGTTCACGAAATTCCTTTTCTAAAGCATCAAGCGAAAAATGCGATATATCTTCCTGAAATACAACGACTATCTTTGCATCATTGTCTAAGAGGACATACTCCTCAATGCCAACCCTTGCAAATCCACTGATCAAAGAGTTAAGAGAAGCCAAATACATGTTGAATTTGGCTTTCAAATCCAACAACACTTGTATCATTAATTTTCTGTTGTTTGCATAATTTTTAATGATAGATTTTATTTTCTCTTTTAATTCATCACCAAGCCACTCAAAAGCTTTTATTTCATTCAGAACAACTTCCTGATAAAGGCATGGCTTGTTCAATTTTAAATCATCAAGCGCTTCCAATAAGTTTGTAGTCGATTCTTCAAACTTACTATTATCGACGGTTGCTGAATTACGCTCAAATTCACTAAGCATTTCAATTAAAGCATTAAGCCTACCTCCGATATCAAATGTTACATAGTCATTTTGCAATACTTTAACAACAGAAAGTAGAATCGCAGTATCCACAGTATCCTCACCTAATAAACAATTATTTATGCGTATGTTTCTTCGTAACATCTCGCAAATACATTGCAAAATCTCCAATATACGCCTTACCGCCATGGTGGGCGAAGCGGCCGGGCACGCTGACGAACACCTGTCCGCCGATGTCGCGCCAGCGTTTGCAAAAGGCATAATCCTCGGGCAGATAGTCGCGCGTTTGCGGATCAATGGCCGTATCGAAAAAGGCGAAATTGTCCGCCGGCTCCTCATTGGTGCAACTATAGCGATAGCGCAAGTCCGGATAGGCGTCCATCAGGCGCGTCAGCGCCCGGCGGCTCACCATCATGAACCCCGTGGCCGCGTACTCCACTTCCAGAAATCCCTGGGCGTCCATGTGGCAGCCGGGCTTGAGCTTGACCGCGTAATCCAGGCTGGCCGCCTCGGCCGCCTGGGGCGTGGCCCCCGCCGGTTGCGCCATGACGCGGTCCAGACGCAGACCCTTGACCGGATAGACGCCGCAGACCACGTCCTTGCCGCTGCCGAGCAGCCGGGGCACCATGGCCGGAACGAACTCGATGTCCGCGTCGATGAAAAGCAGATGCGTGGCCCGCTCGTCGCGCAGGAAGGTGTTGGCGATGGAATTGCGGACCCGGGTGATGAGACTGTCGTTGGCGGGCGTCAGCAGGCGAAACGGAACCTTCGCGGCGTTGAGCACATCCTTGAGCGCCAACATGGAGAGCATGTAGGGCAGCGTGACCACCCCGCCATAACATGGCGTGCCGATAACAAGCATCCCGACGCCCCCGTCAGCCACCCGGTTTCAAGGCGCTGTTGCCTAATTTTCCGCCACCCTGCCCGGCCTGCCGGGTCTGGTTTCTTTGGCGGGCCGGCGGGGGCGGGACAGCCGCGCGCGGCGCATATTTGAAGAATACGCCTTCGCGTCCGCCCTGCCCCCGCCGGCCCCAGTCACAACGCCCCATCACCGGCAGCAAGCCATGGCCCTGACCACGCGCCATGCCCGGGAGCAATCCTGCCGCAACTCCATGGCCGAACGCTGGAAGGGCCTGGGGATAGAGCCTACCCCGTCAAGGGACGAAAAAGCCATTCCCCCCTCCCCCCCATGGAAAGTTTTTGAAGAGGGTCCAGGGGGAAACTTTTTCCAAAAAGTTTCCCCCTGGCCGCCGGAGGCTTCCTCTCTCACCTCTCCGCCCTCATCCTTCGGCATGCGTGTCGATGACGATGTTGCCGAAGCCGTCCACGCGTGCCTCGGCCTTGGGCGGAACGAAGGTGGTGGCCGAAATTTCGGCGATGAGCGCCGGACCGAGGATGCGGTTGCCGGGGGCGAGCTTTTCCCGGTCGTACCACTGGGCCGCGATCTCGCGGGTGCGCCAAACGAGGGGGCGTTCGCCGAGCTTGGCCTCCTCGGACACCGCCGCGACAAGGTGATCGGCCTCCTTGAACGGCGGCTTCTCCTGAACGGCGCGCGCCCGGATGCGAAGCGTGACGACTTCGATGACGGCCTTGCGGTCCTTGAAGCCGAAAATGTCCTCGTGGCGGTTGTGAAAGGCGGTGAAGGGGTCGGCCACGAAACGAATGGGCAATTCGTGGGACTGGCCTTTGTAGCGCATGTCGAGCTGGCGCTCGAGCACGATGTCGCCGCCGTCCAGACCTTCGGCCGCCATGCCCTGGCGGGCTTTTTCCTCCAGGGAGCCGAAAAGCCCGGCCAGCTCGAACACGTCGATCTTGTCCGAAGACAGCATGACGGTTTCGGAAAAATCCTTGACGATATCGGCGTGAAGCATGCCAAGGGCAGAAAAGAGACCCGGATGGCGCGGCACGACAACCGTTTGGACGCCGAGCAGCCGGGCCAGGGACACGGCGTGGAGCCCGCCCGCGCCGCCGTAGGAAAGCAGCGCGAAATCCGCCGGATCATGGCCGCGCTCCACGGAGATGACCCGGATGGCCCGCTCCATGGCCGCCTCGGCCACGGCCACGATGCCCTCGGCCGCTTCGACCGGCGTCAGGCCGGCCGCCGCGCCCAGGCGCTTGAACAACGGCGGCAGGCGATCGGAGGCAAGCGCCATTCCGCCGCCAAGGAAATGATCCGGGGCAAGCCGGCCGAGAAAAAGGTTGGCGTCGGTGACGGTCAGCCCCTCGCCCCTGCCGTAGCAGGCCGGCCCGGGATCGGCCCCGGCGCTTTGAGGCCCGACGGTCAGCGCCCCGCCGACGTCGAGGGCGGCCAACGAGCCGCCGCCCGCGCCCACGGTGTGGATGTCGATCATGGGCGTCTTGATCGGCAGGCCGGCAAGGCGCGTTTCCATGGCCACGGACAGACCGCCGTCGAGAAGCGAAACGTCGGTGGAGGTGCCGCCCATGTCGAAGGTGATGAGGCTGTCGAAACCGGCGGCCTTGCCCACGGCCAAGGCGGCAACGACCCCGCCGGCCGGGCCGGAAAGGATCGTGCGCACCGGCTCGTGGCGGGCCGTTTGGGCGGTGATGAGCCCGCCGCTCGACTGCATGACCGAAAGCGCCGCTTCCCGGCCCAGCCCGGCTTCCAGGTCGCCGATATAGGCGTCCATGACCGGGGCCACGTAGGCATTGGCCACCGTGGTGGCCGCGCGCTCGTATTCCCGAAATTCGGCCAGGATGTCGCTGGAAAGGGAGACGGACAGGCCGCATGCGGCCAGCGCCTCGCCAAGGAGGCGTTCGTGCTCGGGCTTGAGAAAGGAGAAAAGCAGACATATGGCGGCCGAGGTGGCGCCGGCATCGGCCACGGCCCGGGCCAGTTCGGACGCCCGCTCGGGAGTCAGCTCCTCGAGCACCTTGCCCTCGGCCGAAACGCGTCCCGGCGCGCCGAAGCGCAGTTCCCCGGGCACGAGGCAGGGTTCCTTGCGGCTGGCCAGGTCGTAAAGCTCGGGCCGGTTCTGGCGGCCGATGGCGATGATGTCCTCAAAGCCCGCGTTGGCGATGAAAGCCGTGGGCGCGCCCTTGCGTTCCAAAATCGCATTGGTGGCCACGGTCGAACCGTGCAGCACGCGGCCCCCGGCGAAACCCAACCGCTCAAGCCCCGCAAGCACGGCGCGGGCGGGATTGTCCGGGGTCGAAGGCAGCTTGACCACCGCAAACGCCCCATCGCGCCAACAGATAACGTCCGTGAACGTGCCACCGGTATCCACGCCGACAACGGCCATTTCGCCCCCTTTTCCCCTTCGCCACGAAGCGGGTGTCATCTTGTTTCCAAGCGGGTACAACGTCACGTCGTCCGGCGCGGCAGTCCGTTCCGCCAACGCGCGCGGAGACATCCAGGCGGCGGAAAACAAGCGGGGGAATGCGGGCCGAGCGGTCCCGGACGACATCGCCCCCGCCTTTCACTCGGCAATCGTTACAGATTCTTGGCCAAGGCCTCGCCGAAGGCGGCGCAGCCGATGGTGGTCGCGCCCGGAATCTGGTCGGCCAGGTCGACCGTGACCTTCTTTTCGGAGATGGTCTTGTCCATGGAATCATGGATGAGCCCCGCCGCTTCGTTCCAGCCGATGTGCTCGAGCATCATGGCGCCGCTTAAAATCAGGCTGCCGGGGTTGGCCTTGTCCTTGCCGGCAAGGGCCGGGGCGATGCCATGAGTGGGCTCGAAAAAGGCCAGCTTTTCGCTCATGTTGACGCCCGGAGCCAGGCCGAGGCCGCCGACCTGGGCGGCCAGGGCGTCGGAGATGTAGTCGCCGTTGAGGTTCGTCGTGGCGATGACCGAATAGTCCTGGGGCCGCATGAGCGCCACCTGGAACATGTTGTCCGCGATGCGGTCCTTGATGACCACGGGCTTGTTGCCGCCGGCCGCCGCGTCCTCCTCGGTCATGACCGTATCGGCGAATTCGCCGGCCGCCACTTCGTACCCGCAGGCCCGAAACAGGCCCTCGGTGTATTTCATGATATTGCCCTTGTGCACCAGGGTGACGCTTTTGCGTCCGGTGTCCACGGCGAACTGGATGGCCTTGCGCACGAGACGCTTGGAGCCGGCCGGGGTGATGGGCTTGACGCCGACGCCGGCGCTGTCGTCCACTTTGGCCCCAAGTTCGTCGCGCAGGAAGGCGATGAGCTTTTTGGCCTCGGGCGTGCCTGTGGCATATTCGATGCCGGCGTACACGTCCTCGGTGTTCTCGCGGTAGATGACCATGTCCACGAGATCGGGACGCTTGACCGGGGATTCGATGCCCTTGAAGTAACGGATGGGGCGGATGCAGGCGTAGAGGTCGAGAACCTGACGCAGGGTGACGTTGAGGCTGCGGAAACCGCCGCCGACCGGGGTGGCCAGCGGGCCCTTGAAGGCCAGCTCCGCGCCTTTGAGCGCGGTCAGGGTCGCCTCGGGCAGATAATCGCCGGTTTCCTTGTACGCCTTGCCGCCGGCCAGCAGCTCCTTCCACACCAGCTTGCGGCTGCCGCCATAGGCTTTTTCCACGGCGGCGTCGAGGACCGGTCGACCGGCCTTCCAGACATCCGGGCCGATACCGTCGCCCTCGATCCAATATACCGTCTTTTCCATGCGCCTTTGCTCCTCGAATGGGAAATTTTGAACAACTTGCGACGTTAAAAAGGGAGAGCGGACTTTGTCAACCAAGGCCTCGGGAAAGCCCCGCCCAAAGCCGGCTTGCGGCCTTGCTACGACCGCGGGGCCGAAGCGGTTTTGCCGGAGGCGCCCTCCGGGGCCGGGGCATAACGCCTGAGCTTGGCCGTGACGTTGTCCTCCAGCCAATGGCCGTCCCACCACTCGATGGGGATGACCGGCTGGCCGTCGAGATACATGGCGAAGTGGACCTGATCGTTCGCCGCGAGGCCGGTCGTGCCAGTGGCCCCGATAACGGCCCCCTTCTTGACGGACTCGCCCTTGCGCACGGCGATGGAGGACAGGTTGCCGTAGAGGCTCAAAAGTCCCATGCCGTGGTCGATAATGACGGTGTCGCCGAAGACGCCGAGCGGCCCGGCATAAACCACCTTGCCGTTGTTGGCCGCCGGCACCGGGGCATGGGGAACCGAGGCGAGGTCGATGCCCGCGCTTTTTTCCCGGCCGATCTCCCGGCCGTCGTGGACGTAGACGCGGTCCGCGCCGAAGGAGCCGCGCACGATGGAGCGCGGCATGTAGATAAACGCCCCGTCCCAGAGCGGCTCGTGCGGGCTCTCCTTGGACAAGGCGGCCGGCACGGCCTCGTTTTGGCGGCGCAGATCGTCATTGATCTTTTGAAACCGGGCCACGGGATCGCGGATTTCCGGATACAGCGCGGCAAAGGCCGGCAGATGCGCGGCCAGATAGGCGTCGGAGACGTCGACGCGCTCATCGCGAAAACGCCGTTTTATGGCCATATTGACGAAAAATCCGGTACGCTCGTTGCCGGCGGCGTCCTCCACGAACAGACGCGGCTTGAAGGCGTTCGCGTCCATATCGCTGGGAAAGGCGAACAGGCAGGCGTACTGGCCGCCCGGCTGCCTGAAGCCGGGGTAGAACCTGTCCCCGACCACCACCCCGCTTCTGACGGCATCCTTGTTGACCTCGTAGACGACCAGCCCCACGCCGCCCTGGCGCACGTAATGGGCCGGGGTCAGCGCCTTGACCGAGGGGGCCACGAGATCGAGGAGCATGCGCCGGGAGACGCGGGCCGTGTTGCCCGCGCCAAGATTGGCGTAGGACCCGTCGTAGGCCGCGGCCTGGAGCTCGAAGGCCCCGCCGCGAAGTTCCGAATTTTCCAGATTGAAGCTTTCGGACACCTTGTCCCTGGGCGGATCGTAGGATTTGTGCAGTATCGTGTTGCGCCGCTGGCCCTGGGTGACGGTGACGGTGATCGAGCGGATGCCCGATTGCGGGTCGGCGGCGGTCACGGTGAAGGGGCGCCTCAGCGACGAGGCGTTGGCCTCGGGCAACAAGACGAGTTCGGGTTTGTGGGCGTCCTTGAGAAAGAGGTAGTAGCCGGCGAATCCGGCCGCGGCCACAGGCGCCAAAACGAGGGCCGCGGCCAGCAGAAAGAAAACCGGACCGAAACCCCGGCGTCCCTTGAAAGGCTTTATGATGCGCATCCGTCGCGTGTCCCCCGGCTTTCTTGTTGCGATACTATAGGCCAGGGGGCGCTTGCGGGCAAGCGAACCGGCCGGCGCGGCTCAATACGCCCCGCGCATGCTGCACACCACCGGCACGGTGCGCAGCAATATCTTGATGTCGAGCAGCACGGACCAGGTGTCGACGTACTCGATGTCGAGCTGCATCATCCGCTCGAACGGCAGGCTGTTGCGGCCGCAGATCTGCCACAGGCAGGTGATGCCGGGCTTGACCCCGAACCGCCGGCGCGGCCAGTCCTTTTCGATACGCTCGACATCGCGCACGGGAAGCGGCCTCGGGCCGACGAGGCTCATCTCGCCCCGCAGCACATTGAAGAGCTGGGGCAACTCGTCGACGCTGGTCTTGCGCAGGATACGGCCGAGCCTCGTGATGCGCGGATCGTTTTTGATCTTAAAGGTCGCGCCGTTGGTCTCGTTGCGGGATTCGAGGTCGGCTTGCAGGGCCTCGGCGTTTTGGACCATGGTGCGGAATTTGTAGAATTTGAACACCCGCTTATTAAGCCCTACCCGCTCCTGGACGAAGAAGGCCGGCCCGGGCGAAGTCAGCCGGATCAGGGCCCAGACCGCGAGCAAAAGGGGGGAAAGCGCCAAAAGCATGGCCAGGGCCACGGACACGTCGAGAAAACGCTTGAGGATCAGCTCGCGCTCGTCGGCCAGGGTGTTGGAGATGGTCACCACCATCTCCCCGCCATGGCTGCCCGGACGATGGCGCGGATTTTTGAGCTCGAAAAGGCGCGTGATCACGGTCACGGACACGCCCTGCTCCTCGCACTCCGATACGAGCGCCGTGGCCTTTTCGCTGAGCTCGGCCAGCGGCAGGCAGACCAGGACCTCGTCCACCACATGCTCCCGCAAGTAGTCGGCGAAACCGCCCATGTCGGAGACCAGCTCGAAGCGCCCCGGCAACGATGGCGGCGGGGGCTTGTTCCAGCCATCGCCGACGAAACCGCAAAAGCGGTAGCCATGGCCGGGCTGGGCGAGCATGCGCAGGGCGATTTCCTGGGCCCGGGCCCCGGTGCCGACAATGAGGGTGCGGCGGGCGGCAATGCCCTGGGCCTCGGTGAGAAAAAGCAGCCGCCGGGTGGCCAGCCGGGCGGCAATGCCCCCGGCGCAGGCCGAAAACCAATAGAGGATCAAAAAAGCCGCCGTGATGAGCGGCGGATCGAGCACCGCCGCGCCCGCCACCAAAATCAGCAGCACGCCCGTGACGGCCTTGACCGTGGCCTTGACCGACTCGCGCCACTGGAAAAGAGCCACCTCGGTATAGAGCGCGAAAAGCGGGAACACGCAGGCCGTGGCCATAAGCAGCCAGGCGAAAAGCGCCAGGGTGGGGAAATCGAGACGCAGGGACGCTTCAGGCGATTCGGCGGCGGCCACGCCGCCGGCAATGAGCAAGGCCACGGCGGCCACGGCCAAGTCCACGACACGCAGCCACGTGATGGCGCCTTTTCTGGTTTTAAAAGCCAAGCTCTCCCCCCGTTCGGAGGTTGGGGCCGCTTCAAACGACAAGAGGCCTTCATGGGGTCGTTCCCGCAGCCCGAACACCCGCCCGGGAAAAATCGGCAGTCTGATTGTAAGCATATACGGGGAGTTTTGCAACCGACATGCCATTTTTGACATCGTACTTTTGATAACACTCCCCGCCCACAGTCTTAGGCAGCCCAGGCGCGTCCGACGACAAAGACAAAAAAAGCCCGGTCGCGCGACGCGACCGGGCTGAGGCAGGCAACCCCGCCGAAGGCTATTTCTTGTTGAGCCCCACTTCCTGCGGAAAAATCGGCAGGTAGCGGTAGGAAAGGCTCATGATGATGAAACCGTAGGCAATGACCATGCCGGAGGTCGCCCATTCGGCCCAGTTGGGGGAGTAGACCACCCACTTGGTGAACGGCAGGACCGGCTGGGCCAGGGCCTGGACGGTGAAGACGTAGCGGTTGATGATGACGCCAAGGCAGGCCAGAATGGCGCCGGAGTACATGAACGCGGGCTTCTTGCGCAGCGGCGTGAGCAGGAAGATGACCGGCACCGGCAGGCACAGGACGATTTCCGTGAAGAACAGCCACTTGCCGTAGACCAGTCCGTAGAACATCTGGTCGAAGGTCAGGCCGGCCCGGGGCAGCACGCCGTTGATCCAGGCCCAGGTATCCAGGTACTTGAAGACCATGTAGATCAGCAGCATGGTGCCGCCGATCTTGGCCATGAGCGATTTAACCCGGTAGGTGGTGAGCTTGCGGCCGGAGAGCTTCTCCATAAAGCCGCAGATCAGCACCGTGAGGCACGGGCCAGAGGAGATGGCCGACAGGACGAACAGGAAGAACGTCCACGGCCAGATGAAGAACCCTTCGCGGAAGGCGTAGGGACGGGCGAACATGACGCCGTACATGCCGCCGAGCGAGCCCTGGTGGAAGGTGGACAGAAACGCGCCGATGCCGGCGAAAAGCGGCATGACCACGTGCATCTGGTGGGCCAGGTTGTGCAGGAACGGGATCTTGTTGATCTGCTTCTGCTCGAGGATCAGCGGGACGTACTCGATGATGAGCACCATCAGGTAGCAGGTGATGCAGAAGATAACTTCGGTGAGCATGGAGTGGACGTTGGGGTGCCAGTACCCGAACCACGACCGCAGCGGCTGGCCGACGTCCAGGGACAGGATGAGCATGGCCCCGGAGTAGCAGATGAACCCTTTGATCACCGTCAGGTTGATGATGTTCTTGAGTTCATCCACGCCGATGATGTAGCGGATGAGCCCGGTGAAAAAGGCTCCCGCGCCCAGGGCGATGACGGCCAGGTCGAAGGTGATCCACAGGCCGAACCCGAAGTAGTTGTCGAGCCCGGTGACGCCCAGGCCGTAATAGAAGCAGACGAGCATGGCGATGAGGCCGAACAGGGCGAACACGCCAAGAAAACCCAGCCACCCCATGAATTTCCCCAGGCCGCAACGCGTCACACCCTCGGGATACCAGTTTTTTTCGATATCGATAAAGCTCATTGCATCCCCCGGAATTACTCGGTTTTTTCGCTCTTGAGGTAGTTATCGCCGAGTTTGCGCACCCACTCCCGCCGGCTGATGTAGTAGACCTGGGGTTTGGTGCCCAGGCGTTCGAGCAACCGGAAGGCGTAGGGGCTCTTGATGAGCTCGTGCACTTTATGCTTGGGGTTTTTGAGGTCCCCGAAGGTCAGGGCCCCGGAGGGGCAGTTCTGGACGCAGGCGGTGACATAAGCGCCATCCGGCAGGTCCTCGGGGTCCTTGCCGGCGGCCCGGGCGGCGTCCTTGGCCAGGTTCCAGCGGTGGTGGCAAAAGGTGCACTTTTCCACCACGCCGCGCGGCCGCACCGAGGTCAGGGGCGAGAGGGTCTTGGTCATGCCTTCGGGCCAGATCGGGTCGTACCAGCCGAAGTAACGGACATGGTAGGGGCAGGCGGCCACGCAGTACCGGCAGCCGATGCAGCGGGGGTAGATCTGGCTGACGATGCCGCCGTCCTCGTTTTTGTCCGTGGCCACGACCGGGCACACGGACACGCAGGGCGGGTTGCCGCACTGCTGGCAGGGACGGGGCAGAAAGGCCACGTCATGGTCGGGAAAGGCCTTGTCGTTGGTCAGCTCGTAAACCAGCATCCACGAGGTGGAACGCAGCTTGTTGGAGGCCTCGGGCTGGGGATTGACGTTGTTCTCCGTCTGGCAGGAGGCCATGCAGGCCCCGCAGCCGGTGCACTTGTCGATATCGATCACCATGCCCCAGGTGATCGGGAATTCTTTGAAACTGTGTCCGGACATAACGGCTTCCCTTTGACTCGTGGTTAGGCGATTTTGACTTCAGCGGCGGCCCACATGGACATGCCGGTGCCCGGCTCCTCGGTCACGGGTAGAAGCGCCAGGTAATTGGCGCCCTTGCCCTTGCTGAAGATGTCGAAGGCGGTATGGCCGAAGCCCAAGGGAGCCGACACAACGCCGGTCATGACGCTCTCGAAGATGTGGACCTGGGCCTTGCAGTGCGTTCCGGCGCCGGTGAGCTTGACCATCGCGCCGGGCTTGACGCCGAGCGCCTTGGCCGTGGCGCTGCCCATGCGCACCATGGTGGTTTCGCCGAGAAGCTCCGTGTCGGGCACCATGGTCAGGTCCTGACAGGGGATGCCGGTGGTCGGGGTGCCGGTACGCAGCTGGGCGTAGGGGGCCAGGGTCACGGTCTTGCCGGAAGTCTTGCCGGGCTTCACCGCCTTGGCCAGCACCTCGGGGGCGAAGCCGAGTCCGGTCTGGGTCACGGAGCCGACCATGGTCCAGGCGTAACCGGCGGAAAGGGCCTTCCACAGGTCGCCGCCGGCGAGCGCGGGCGCGGGCTTGCCCGCCGCCACCTGCCAGGGCATGACGTCCTTGGCGACAAAGCCGCCGGAGGCCTTGGCCAGGGTGGCCACCTTTTCCTTGAGCACCTGCTGGAAGTTGTCGAACTTCAGATCGATGCTCAGCTTGCGGGCCAGCGCCAGGATCACGTCGCCGGTCGTCCGGGTGTCGTGCACCGGTTTCTGGTAGGGCGTGACCAGGCTGTAGATGCAAAACCCCGAGCCATAGGGCGTGACCACATCGTCGTAGCGTTCCAGAGTCAGGGAATTGGGCAACACGAGGTCGCACATGGCCGCCGTCTCGTCCATGAAGGAAGAGAAGCTGACCTTGTACGGGATTTTTTCCAGGGCCTTGGCCATGGTCGCCGCTTCGGGCAGGCCGTAGGCCGGGTTGGCGTCGTAGACCAGCAAGGCCTTGGGGGCCGGTTTCTTGCCGTCGGCCACGGCCTTGAGGAAGCCGGGAAGGTCGGCCTTGAGCATGGCCTCGCGGGTCATGGCTCCAGGCACCACCGTGGCCAGCTCCGGCAGGGCGTAGACGCCGCCGGGCTTGTTGATGCGGCCGAGCAGGATGTTGAGCGCCATGCCGGCCATGAAGGCGCCAGCGCCCAGTCCCTGGCCGAAAGGCGATCCCGTGACCACCATGGCGGCCTTGGAGGACGCCAGGGCCTTGGCCACGCCGGCGAGCACGGCGGGCTCGATGCCCGTGGCGCGCTTCACGTCGTCCGGACCGAAACCGCCGTTGACCACGGCGCGCAGGGTGTCGAAGCCGGGCGCGCTGCTGGTCGCCCCGGCCTTGATCAGGTGCCAGGCGATGCCGAGGGCCACCACGCCGAGGTCGGCCGCCGAAGCCGGAATCCACTGGTCGCACACGGCGGCGGTGTTGTTCTTGGTCGGCCCGACGTAGATGTATTGGGAAGCGGGCTTGGCCCCGACCGGCCGCTTGGCGCCAAAGGCCTTGCGGTTGCGGGTGGAGGTGCCCCAGGTTTCGAAGATGTCCGCGCCAAGGACCAGCACGGTGTCGGCGTTTTCGAAGTCGTAGCCGGGCTGCCCCTTGCCGCCCATGAGCTGCATGCCCTTGGCGGCGGTGGTGGCTTCGGAGGGCATCATGAAGTAGCCGGCCGCGCCGAGCTTGCCGACGAAGGCCGAAAGCACTTCGTTGACGGTGCCGGTCTGGTCGCCCGAGACGCAGGCGACCGAGCCCTTGGCCGCGCCGAGCTTGTCGGCCATTTCAATGAGCGCCTGTTCCCAGGTGATGGGCACGAAGGCCTTGCCCGACTTCTTCATGGGCGATTTGACCCGCGCCGGGCTGTACAGCATGTAGACTTCGGACCGGGCCAGGGCCGAGACGCCGCCACAGGACAGGGGGTGGGCAGGGTTGCCGGCGGCCGTGATCGGATTGCCGGCCACGCGCATGATTTTCAGGCCCTCACCGGCCGGACACAACTTGCTCGTGGTGGTCACATAGTCGATCTGGCCCTTGGGCACCTTGGGAATCCACGGCCAGTTCTGCGTCCAGATGGAAACATCATCCAACAATTTCCACGGGATGGGGGTGAACATGGTGCCCACGGCGCCACCCGCCACAAGCCCGAGGAAAGCTCTGCGATCAACTCCCATTTCTCCCCCCTTATTTATGACAGACGTAGCAGGCGTTGCTCGTGCCCATGGAGGCATGACAACGTTCGCACTGCCACATCTTCATCGTGTCTTTGCTGTAGCCGCTGAGCCGGTTCTCGTAGTACGCCGGAGGATTGTCCATCTTGGCCACATCGGGATGGCACTTGGTGCACTCGAACCCCTTGTGGGCGGCATGGGAGAAGAACACGTTGTCGGGCTGATACTGGTAGACGAGCCAGGGGACCTGGGCGCCGGTCTTGACGTAGTCCTTGACGAACTTGTCGATTTCCTTGCCGTTAGGCGATTTGTCCCCGGTTTCGTCGCCATGGCACTCGGCGCAGGACTCGGTCGTGGGCAGGCCGGCAAACCGGCCGTCGGGGCCGAGATGGTGGCACTGCTCGCACTCTATGCCCAGCTGCGCATGGACCGTGTGACTGAAACGAATGGGTTGTGTCTTTTCACTGTAAAGCAGTTTCGGAAAGATGACCCACCCTACCACAAGGGCGCCGACGAAGCCGATCAGGGCACAAAGCACCATGCCGCCAACGCCGCCGGCCGAATTCGATCTTTTCTCCTCCATACTTCCCCTGCCCATGTGCCGTTGCTGGTTTATCGCCGCGGGCGATGCCGCGCGACGCCCGCCGCCCCCGGGGCGCGGTCGGAAAAAATGAAGCGGTTGCGGATGCGGCATATGCCGGGGGCTGTCCCCTCACCCCGGCATGGAGCGCCGCACCGCGCTTTTTACCCAGGCCACAACTTCCGTGTCAAGGTCTAATGAAAAAATTCACGAATCCCCGCTATCTTCCGACGCCGAGGATTGCGCGCCGCCCTCGCCGACCTTGCGTCCGTAAACATCGTCGAAACGGACGATGTCGTCCTCCTCGAGATACGGCCCGGACTGGATCTCGATGATTTCCACCGGGATCTTGCCCGGGTTGGACAGCCGGTGCACCGTGCCCTTGGGGATGTCCACGGACTGGTTCTCGATGAGAAGCCGTTCCTCGTCGCCGAGCTGGACCAGCGCCGTACCCGACACCACCACCCAATGCTCGGCCCGGTGGTGATGCATCTGCAGCGACAGCCGCCCAGCCGGCGGCACCTCGATGCGCTTGATCTTGTAGCCGGGTCCGCCCTCGAGCACGGTGTAGCTGCCCCAGGGACGGCGCACCGTGACGTGGGCCTCGATAAGCTTGCTGCCCTGGGACTTGAGCCGCCCCACCACGTCCTTGACCCGCTGGGCCTCGGACACCGGACAGACGAGGGTCGCGTCGCGGGTCTGGATGACGATCATGTCCTTGACCCCGGCCACGGCCAGGGAGCTGCCCTGGGAGAAAAACAGCGAGTCCGAGCAGTCGAGCGCCAGCACCTGGCCCTTCGTGACGCAGCCCGTACCGTCCTTTTTGCCCAGACGGTACAGCGCCTCCCAACTGCCGAGGTCGTCCCAGTCGAACGGCGCCTCGACCATGGCGATGTTGTCCATCTTCTCCACCACGCCGTAATCCACGGAAATGTCCGGGAGCCCGGCGTAGCCCGCCGTCAGGGGGCTGTCGTCGCGGCCCTCCCACCAGGCGTAAATCTCCGGCGCATGGGCGGCCACGGCCGCCAGGAACACGTCGGCCCGAAAGACGAACATGCCGCTGTTCCAGAAATGCTCGCCGCCGGCCACGAGCTTTTCGGCCGTGGGGAGATCGGGCTTTTCGGTGAACCCGGCCACCTTGTGCGCGCCCTGCCCCAGCGGTTCGCCCCGGTGGATGTAGCCGTAGCCGGTTTCCGGCGCGTGGGGCGGAATGCCGAAGGTGACGAACCAGCCTTCCCCGGCCAGGGCCGCGGCCCGGTCCATGGCCGCCTGGAGCGAGGCGTGGTCCCGGATGCGGTGGTCGGCCGGAAAAACGCCGACCACGGCCTTCGGATCGGCGGCCACGATGGGTTCGAGGCCAAGCATGATGGCGGGCAGGGTGTTTTTCCCCATGGGCTCGGCCAGAACCCTTGTGCCCGCATCCGGCAAGACGGCTTGGAGCTGGGTGCGGACCTCGAACCGGTGCTCTTCATTGGTGATGACGAACACATGGTCCGGGGCGAAAGACTCGCACACCCGCAGGGCGGTGGACTGCAAAAGCGTCTCGCCCTCGCCGAGATCCAGCAATTGCTTGGGCAGCAATGTCCGGGACAACGGCCACAGCCGCGTCCCCGATCCGCCGGCCAAAATAAGGGCGTAGCGGCCCTTTCCCCCGGCGCAACAGGCAGATTCCGTCATGAGTCCTCCCCGCTCGTATCGTGCCCCTGATAAATAAAAGGCGACCCCAAGGCGGCCAAGGTCGGCTGCCGGGCGTCCTTTTCGGACAATATGGGTTCGGCCACCGGCCAGTCGATGCCGATTTCCGGATCGTTCCAGGCGATGCCGGCGTCGTCGGCCGGGACATAGGGCGCGTCGACCTTGTACATGAACTCCGCGTTCTCGGTCAGGGTCACGTAGCCGTGGGCAAAGCCGCGCGGCACCATCAGCCGCATGAAGTTGTCCTCGGTCAGCTCGATGCCGAACCATTTCTTGTACGTCGGCGACCCCACGCGCAAATCCACGACCACGTCGAGGACCGCCCCGCGCACCACCCAGACGAGCTTGGCCTGGGTCGATGGCGGCCGCTGGAAGTGCAGTCCCCGCAGCACGCCCTTGGGGCCCGAACGGGCATGGTTGTCCTGGACGAAATCGTAATCGAGGCCGGCTGCGGCAAAGGCGGCGCGGCTGTAGGTTTCAAGAAAAAATCCCCGGTTGTCGCCAAACACTTTCGGTTTGATCGTGACAAGGCCGGGGATGCCGGTTTGTGACACCTCCACGCGGGACCTCCCATGTGCTGTCGGTTTTCTGCTCGGAAACGTGGATGCCGCAGTCCCTACCCCATTTCAGGGGTGCGGACAACAACGAAGGGAGGCGACCGCGGCCGTATTGCCGGCCTTGTAGGAGCTGCGCACGAGGGGCGCGCACACCATTTCCGCAATACCGTGATCGCGGCCCAGAGCGGCCAGGGCGTCGAATTCGTCCGGGGGCACGTAGCGCGCCACCGGCAGGTTGCGTCGCGACGGCCGCAGATACTGGCCCACCGTGACCACCCGGCAGCCGGCCCGGGCCAGATCGTCAAAAACCGCCGTCAGCTCTTCGCGGGTCTCGCCGAGCCCCACCATGAGCCCGCTTTTGACGACCGACGCGCCGGCGGCCGCCGCCCGGGCGAGCACGGCCAGGCTCCTGGCGTAATCGGCCCCGGCCCGGGCCGTGGGATACAGACGGGGCACGGTCTCGACATTGTGGTTGAAGACGTCGGGCCGGGCCGCGAGCACGATATCCAAGGCGACCGGATCCCCGCCGAAATCCGGGGTGAGCACCTCCACGGTGGTGTCCGGGCAGGCCTGTCGCAGGGCGGCGATGGTGGCAGCGAAATGGGCCGCGCCGCCGTCCGGCAGGTCGTCCCGGGTGACCGAGGTGACCACGGCGTGGGTAAGCTTCAGCTCGGCCACGGCAGCGGCCAGGCGCGCGGGTTCGCCCGGATCCACGGGATCGGGCCGGCCGGCGGTGATGTTGCAAAAGGCGCAGCCGCGCGTGCACACGCCGCCAAGGATCAAAAAAGTTGCCGTGCCCCGGGAAAAGCACTCGAAGATATTGGGGCAACGCGCTCCCCGGCAGACCGTGCGCAGTCCGCCGGCGGCCACGGTATGGGCCGTTTCGCCGAAGGCGGCGTCCTTGGGCAGTCTGACCCGCAGCCAGGAGGGCAGGCGGCCGGCCGAGCCGGCCTGTCCCTCCGCTTGTTCGCCTTGGCTCATGCCTTGCCGCTCCTTTTCCCGCTTCCGGGATATTTTCCCCCTCCGGACCGGCGGGTGGATTTGGCCCCGGGCATCGTCCCGGAATGCGATTTGGCCGGTCTGGCCGACCGCTTCGGCATTGCCGGCCTGTCCACCCCGCTCCCCGTCCCGGGTTGCGGCCGGCGGCGCGGCGGCTTTGCCCCGGAACGCTCCACTGCGGCCGTATCCGGCGCGGCCTTGGGCGCGGGAACGGCCTGCGCGTCGAGAATAATCCGGGGCGCGCCGGATTTGGCGTCGCGGGGGGCATCCTGGGGGATGTCGCGAATGAGCAGATCACCCGGGCGCGGCGCCCGGCCGTCCGGCGCGACCACCACGGCCAGCCCCTTTTCGGTGCAACCGTACACGGCCGCCCCGGGCGCGTCGTTCAGGGAAAAGGGACCGGACACGATGCGGACGGCCTGTGCCGCGTATTCGGGAGGCGCGGCCCGGGCCATCAGAAAAGACAGGCTCAGGCGCTGCTTGCCGAGCTCGGCCTTGTCGGAAAGCGTGGTGAGCCAGGCCGGCGCGCCGGCGAGCGAGATATTGAAATGGCACCAGGCCCGCACCTTGCTCGCGGAAAAGGGACACTCCTCGCCGTGGGGACAGGGGGCGGCAAGCCCCAGCCCCATCTCGACCAGGGCCGTGCGCATGGCGGCCAGACAGCGCCAGCCCAGGCGCGTGCCCGGCTCGACCACCAGCGCCCGTCCGCCAGGGGCCAGGGAATCGGCCAATTGCCCGGCAAGCCGCTCCATGCGGAGATCGAGAGGCTCCCGGCCCGATTCGGCCAGCTCGTTGGCCACGTTGACCATGGTCGTAAGTTGCGCCCCGTCGGCAAGGCCCTGCCAATATTCGCCGCGCACGGTCCGGATGCGCCAGGGCGCGTCCGCCGTCGTCGGATCGAAGCCGGCCAGCCCGGTAAAAAGGGCCTGCCCCAGGTCCAGGGCGCGCCGGGAACGGTCCACGCAGGTGAACCGCAGCCGCTTGCGGCGCAGGTCGGGCCGCGACAGCCAAAGGGCCTGGACAAAGGTCAGCGGCCCCGAGCCCAGGTCGCACACGAGCCCGCCGTCGGGAAGATCGAGGTCGAGCCCCGGCAACAGCCTTGAGAGGCGCAGCAGGTTCCAGGGCAAAAAATACCAGGCATAGGCGGCCAGGGTGCGCGGTTCGCTCAGGTAGCCGGGCTTGGGGCCGCCGTCGCGTTCGGCGGTCAGGGACAGGGACAGGTCGCGGATGCGCCACGGCAGTTCGCGCTCCCGGCCGGGAGTCAACCCGAGGGCCCGGCGCAACAGGGCGGGATAGCCGGCCAGGGCCGTGGTCGCCTCCGGGAGCAGGGGGCGGAAGAGGTGGCGTATGGGCGCGGTCGCGGGTGCGGCGTCAGGGGACATAGGCGAAAACCATCCTGCGGATAAAGGCATCGGAAGCGTCGGAAGTACCGGATGCGTCGACAAGGGGCACGATCGTGGTCACGGCGGGCAGCGCCTCGGCCGTGGCCCGCGCCAGCGGCGCGGTCAGAAAAAGCGTCGCCCCGGCCAGGGACAGGTTGCCGGCCACATGGACCCGGCCGGCCAGTCCCGGCGGAAAAAAGCCGAGGCTTTCCAGATCGTCCGGAGCGACCTTGGCCCCGAACGCCCCGGCCAGATGCACGCCGGCCAGATCGGCCGTGGACAGCCCGGCCGCGCCCAAAAGCGAGGCCACGGCCAGGTTGCAGGCCGCCTTGACCTTGAGCAGCTCTTCCACATCGGAAGCGAACAGGCGGTAGCCGGCGGTCTCGAACACGGGTTCGCCGTGCTCGGTCGCGACCAGCCGGCGCAGGCGCTGCCCAAGAGGGGTCGGCGCAGGGGTTTGGGCGAAACGGCCGTCGGTGTCAAGCACGCCCTGCTCCCTAAGCAGCGCGGCCAGGGACAAATAACCCGGCCCGGCGATGCCGTGGGCGGCTCCGGGCGCGTCGCTCCCCGGGAAAAGCACCGGCACGACGCCGGTCGGGGTCAGTTCGAAGGAAACGGCCACGCCCGGCCCGGCCAGCGCCCCCTGGCTCAAGCCCACGCCCTCGAGGGCCGGCCCCAGCGGGGCGCTTGCGGCCAGGAACCGGTCCGGGGCGAGCCCGACGATCATCTCGGCGTTGGTGCCGAGATCGGCCAGCAAAAAGGGATAGGTCGGCGCTTGCCGCAGCAGCGCGGTGAGCCCGGCGCTGAGGTCCGCGCCCACGAACGGGCCCAAAAGCGGCGGGATATAGGCCGGCGGCAGGGCCCGGCCGAGCGCCACCTCCTCCCCGGCCCGCCAGACGAGGCCATACGGGGCATGGGCCAGCCCGGACAGCTCCTTGCCGCACAGGATGGACACCATGGCCGAATTGCCGGCCACGCACAGCCCGGCGAGCCGGTCCCCGGCCAGGGCGGCTTTTTGCGCGATGACGTCGAGGACAAGATCGCGCAGATAGGCCCCGCCGCCGGGTTCCAGGGCGAAGGCCAGGCGGGAGACGACCTCGCCGCCGGCCCCGAGCTGGGGATTGACGCCGCGCCCCTCGGCGGCAACGCTGCCGTCGGCAAGGTCCACAAGCCGCCAGGCCAAGCCGGTGGTGCCGATATCCACGGCCAGCCCGAGGGGGCCGTCGCCGCCAAGGCTCCCCGTCACCGCAGCCGGATCGTAGGTCGGCGCGGGGCCGGTCGCGTCCAGGGTCAGCCGTTCGCCGCCCTGGGCCGGACGCAGGCAGGCCAGCCGCCAGCCCTCGGCCAAGGCCGCCTCGCCAAGCCGGCGGACTTCGGCCGGCAGCGGCGTTGGCGGCGGCGTGAGGTAGCGCACCCGGCACCGGCCGCAACGCCCCAACCCGGCGCAAAGGGGCGCGCCCACGAAGTATCCGGCCCGAAACAGGGACCGGGCCATGACGTCGCCGGCGCCGACCGGGACCGCCTGTTCGCCAGAGGCGGTTATTACGGTAAAATATTTTTTCATTTCAGTAAATTATACGTTATACATAGCTGGTCGACAAGGTTTATCCAACAACGTTTTTGGTTTCAATTTATTAAATTGTCAAAATGATCTTGACGAAAAAATGCGACTCTTTTAGAAATCGCCTAACCTTTCGTAGAGAATCTGGCGACCTGAGAGCGTGTCCCGCGTGATGTCACGCGAATCGGACGAACTGTTACTAATGTGCTCTTGCAATGCGGAAGGTTGTCGTTACCACAGCCCAAAAGCTGCCCCGGCCAGAAACTCCAGCAAGGAGGAACGGTTTTGACCGACGCGCACGCACACGTCAGACACAAACTCAAACCGGTCATCTGCGTAGCCCTGCTCGCCCTATTGGCTGCCGGCTGCTCCTCGAAACAAAAGACCTACTCGTATAAATTCGAAGAGTATCAGGGTTTTAACGCCAGAAACGATTTTATCACCCACGACACCGCACCCGTAGAACGCCTCAAGGCCGACGCCGAGCACAATCTCCTCTCCGGCAACCTTTTCGACCAGGGCTCCACGCCCAAGGTCGCGTCCGGCCCCCAACAACTCCTGAGCGAAAATCTTTTCGAACTGGCCGCCGTGCAGCGCAAGGGCAGCGTCTACGACCGCATGCTCCGCACCGCCAACACCCAGATCGGCACCCCCTATCGCTCCGGAGGCTGCAATCCCAACAGCGGCTTCGACTGCTCGGGATTCACCACCTGGGTCTTCAACCGCTACGGCATCCATCTGCCCCGCTCGTCGCGCGAGCAGTACCATGTCGGCAAGATGGTGGCCAAAAACAAGCTGCGCAAGGGCGATCTGGTCTTCTTCCGCTCCAAGCGCGGCATCAGCCACGTCGGCATCTACCTGGAAAACGGCAAGTTCATCCACAGCGCCAGCCACGGCAAGACCGTGACCATAAGCAACCTCGAAGAAGATTACTGGAGAACGCATTATGCCGGAGGTCGCCGGGTCTTCTAGACCCTCGGGCGTCCCGGATCTCCTCCTTGCCAAACAAGCGGGTTTCCCTCGAACGGGGAGCCCGCTTTTTGTTCTCCCGGCAAGGCGGGGCCCCGGGCTTTTCGCCGAAACCTTTTTTCTGGCCGTCCTGTTTCTGGCCCTGCTCCTTCCCGCCCAGGCCGCCCAGAAAAAAAAGCCCCGCACCGCGCCTTCGGACTTCGGCGTCGTCGAGGCCGGCGAAGCCTCCACGCCGGCCCTGCGTCAGGAACTCGCCCGCATCGCCGTGGATTACGCCGCCACGGTCACGGCCAAGACCCTGGCCCGCGTCGGCCGCTCTCCGCGCCTGCACCGGCTGGACATGCTCACCGCGCCAAGCCGGCAATACCGCGACGACATCCGCCTCGACGCCCTAAGCCGCCTTTCGGCCGCCGGAGCCGACCTCTCCGCCAGCCAGTTCTTCGTCTACGCCGACCGCAATCCCGCCACCCAGCTGGCGTTTTTGGCCTTTTACGACGCCGGGGCGAAGAAGGTGCTGCTGCTTGGCGTGGACTTCATTTCCACAGGCAAACTGCGCGCCGGCAAGGATTCGTTCCTCACGCCGGTCGGCGTCTTCGAAAATACTCCCGAGAACTGGAGCTACCGCGCCCAGGGCACGAAAAACAGCAAGGGATGGCGTGGCCTTGGGGCACGGGGAAGCCGGGTGTGGGACTTCGGCTTCCAGCAGGCCCCCCGCAAGTTCCGCCAGGGCGTCTACGACAGCCAAATGCGGCTTTTAATGCACGCCACCGACCCGGACCAGGGCGAACCGCGCCTGGGCGGCACGGATTCCAAGGGCTGCGTGCGGATTTCCGCCGCGTCCAACGCCTTTTTCGACAGGTATTCGATCCTGGACCGCCGCTACGAGGAGATGGCCGTCAGCGAACCGGACAAGGACATGTGGATACTGCGGACCGGGCGCACGCCCGTGGCCAATCCCGGCAGCTACCTCGTGGTCGGGGACTCCGCGAATTACAGCGCCTCGCGCTGAGCCGGCGCAAAGACGTCACCGGGCTCCGGCAAAAAGGCCCGTATGCCGCTTTCCTCCAACATCCGCCGGATATCCCCGCTTTGCTCCCGGCGGACTTCGCGGCGCACATGGACCACGGCCAACGCCCCGGCCCCGGCCTCACGCGCCAATTCGATCGCCTGCGCGACGGACCCGTGCCCGGGAATGCCGGCCGCAAGCCCATACGCTTCCTGCACGACAAGCCCGCAGCCCCGGGCCAGCTCCACGCAAGCCGCCTTCGGCGCGCCGTCGCCGCTGTAATAAAGCCCACCGTCCGCCGTCTCCAGGCGCAAGGCCAGACACGGCGCGCCATGCCCGGTCAACGCCGTCCGGGCCGGCAGGCCGGCCAACGAAAACGCCTCGCCATCGGCCACGGAAACGCCCTTCAAAGGATACGTGAGCTTTCCCCGCACATTGGGATAAGCCATGTCCACAAGCGCCGCGAGTTTCCCGGCCATGCCCTCGCCGCCGTACACCGTCAGCGGTTCGCGGCGGCCCTGCTCGTGCCAACGCGTCAGCGCATACGGCAGGCCGAAATAATGGTCGCCGTGGAAATGGGATATCCAGATCGCGTCCGGTCCCCGCTCCCGAAGCGCCGCCGGCAGCGCCCCGCAGCCGAAAAAGGCCGCCCCGGCCGTAAACCCGCAATCCAAAAGGATCGTGCGCGGCCCATCCGCGCCCACGCCTTCCACCAGCAGGCTCGTATTGGGCAGCCGCTCGTCAAAAGCCTCGCCCACGCCGACAAACGTCACCCGCATGCCCGACTCCCTTCTTGCGAAAAGACCGCATTTCCGCCAAGTTCCGGGCTTGGCGGCCCGTTTTCCCGCCACACGCATCCACGACCGTGAAAGGAGCTCCCATGCAGCGGCGCGTCACCCAGATCGAAAGCATCCGGGTCCTGGCCATGGCCGGCATCTTCTTCTACCACCTGTGGACCGTGCTGCCCGACGCCGGCGCGCAAAACCCGCTCGGCCCCATCCTCGGCGACATCCTGAGCCAAGGCTACCTCGGCGTCGTGGTGTTTAACGCCATCACCGGCTTCGTCCTCACCCTGCCCCACGCCGATCCAGGCGGCAAGCCGCCCATGCGCTACCGCGACTTCTTCCTGCGACGCTTCGGCCGCATCGTGCCCCAATACTACCTGTCCCTGGCCCTGTGGAGCCTCGTCGCCCTCGTCGCCGGGACCATGCCCTTCGCCGCCCTGGCCGCCTGCGTGGGCGAAAAAATCATCTTCGTCCAGACCTTCGACCCGGCCCGCTTTTTCTGCCTGGAACCCGCCCTGTGGTGGATGAGCCTGCTTGCCCAGTTCTACCTGACCTACCCCTTGGTCCTGCTTCTTTTCCGCAAGCTCGGCACCAAACGCGCCCTCATCTCCTGCCTGGCCTTCGGCTGGGGCCTGTGGCTGCTGCTGTCGCTTCTGGCCAAAATAAACGGCACCGCCGCCCTGCTCGACTACATGCTCTACTTCAACCTGCCCTACCGCCTGCCGGAATTCGCCCTGGGCATGGCCTTCGCCCTGGCCTGGAAGCCCCGGGCCGCCCGGCTCGCCAGCGACGACCCCACCGGCGTGCCCGCCTCCTGGCGCATGGGATTCGCCGCCCTGGCCTACGTCTGCCTGCCCCTGGCCATTCTCTTCAAAACCGCCCTGCCCATGCCCCTGGCCCATATCCTCCTCGTCGCCGCCTGCATCGGCGTGGCCGGATCGCTCTTCGCCTGGCCCGCCATGGCCCGACTCGGGGCCAAGCCCCGCATCGCCGCCGCGGCCGCCGCCTCCTACAGCTTCTACCTGCTCCACCAGCCCATCCTCGGCTACGGCGCGGACCTCCTGCGCCCCCATATGCGCCCCTTTGTCGCCATGTGCCTGCTCACAGCCATAAGCCTGCCCCTGGCCGCCTTCCTCGCCCGTTACCAGGACAAACTCGTGGCCGCCTTCGACGCGCGCGGACGCGGCAGGGGGTAGGCAAAAGCGAAGGCGAAGGCAGCGGGGGCTCTGCCCCGCCCCCCCGCCGGGAGGCCACGGGCCCCCCGGGCCCCCCTTCTCGGCTTTGGCTGGGCGGGACTTTGACGGAGAAACGGTCAGGCGGGCTTGGGGAAGATGGAGGCGGCATTTGTCGGGACGATGCCGCCTCCACCACGCCGGTCGCCCCTTTGGGGCGACAATTAAAGCACTTATCTTTTCTTAAATGCGGCGCTTCGCCGCTGGCGCGGTTGTTGCCGCAATCGCGTCCGGCGTCGAGGGGCGAAAGCCCCTCGTGTCGCCGGGCCGATTGCGGCAACAAGATCCCCCCAACCGAACTCCCGCCTCACCATCCCAACCCGGTAAAAGGGGGTCCGGGGGACATCAAGTCCCCCGGCGGGGTCCAGGGGCGGAGCCCCTGCCCTCTCCTTCCCTCTCCTTCCCTGCCCTGTCCGGCCCTGGCCGGCCCTGCCGTCAAATCCCGCCGCCGTCGCAGCTGCCGCCGCCGCCCGGGCCTTGTTGCACGAGGCGCGAATAGGGCGGCACGTCACGGGTAACCCAGACGTTGCCGCCGACCACCGAGCCTTTGCCGATGGTGATGCGGCCGAGCACGGTGGCTCCGGAGTAGATGACCACGTCGTCTTCCACGACCGGATGGCGCGGAATACCTTTGACGAGCATCCCGTCCTCGTCTTTGGGGAAACTTTTGGCGCCGAGGGTGACGCCCTGGTACAAGCGCACGTTGTCGCCGATGATGCAGGTTTCCCCGATGACGGTACCGGTGCCGTGGTCGATGAAAAACCGCCGGCCGATGGTGGCTCCGGGATGGATGTCGATACCGGTTGCGGAGTGGGCCATTTCGGTGATGATGCGGGGAATGAGGTCCACGCCGAGCAGGTGCAGCTCGTGGGCAACGCGGTGGTGGGTGAGCGCGGTGAGGCTCGGATAGCAGAAGATGGTTTCGCCGGGCGACCGGGAGGCCGGATCGCCTTCGTAGGCGGCCTGGGCATCCTCGGCCAGGGCGTCGCGGATATCGGGCAGGCGCATGAGGAACTCCCCGGCCAGTCGCCGGGCTTTTTCCTCGCATTCCTTGCAATCGCCCGTGCCGTCGAGGTCGCAAAAGAAACAGAATCCCCGGCGCACCTGATCGGTGAGCAACCGAAAAATGGCGTCGAGATTGGCTCCGATATGAAAGCGCATGTTTTCCGGAGTGATGTCGGAATGGCCGAAATAACCCGGAAAGATGACGGCCCGCAGGCGTTCCATGAGTTCGGCCAGGGTCTTGATGGCCGGCATGGGCTCGTCGTGCAGGGGCCGGTGGTAGACCGTGCGATAGGAAGATTCCTCGCACAGCATCTCGGCCACCCATTCCACGGGCGAAGGCTTGCGGCGCGGCGGCTGGGGGATGGGGCTCACGGCGATCAGGCCTCCTCGGCGAAAAGCGGTGTGGACAGGTAGCGTTCGCCGGTGTCGCACACCACGAACACGACGATCTTGCCGGCGTTTTCCGGGCGCCTGGCGATGCTGATCGCCGCCTGGGCGTTGGCGCCCGACGAGATGCCGCACAAAATGCCTTCCTCGCGCATGAGGCATTTGGCCGTGGTGATGGCGGCCTCGTTTTCCACGGGAAAGACCTCGTCGACCACGCCCATGTCCAGCACTTCGGGCACGAATCCGGCCCCGATGCCCTGGATGGCGTGCAGTCCCGGCTTGCCGCCGGAAAGCACGGGCGAGGTGGCGGGCTCCACGGCCACGGCCCGCACCGCCGGCTTGCGCTCTTTGAGCGCCTTGGCCACGCCCGTCAGCGTCCCGCCGGTGCCCACGCCGGCCACGAAGATGTCCACCAGCCCGTCGGTGTCTTCCCAGATTTCGACGCCGGTCGTCCGGTAATGGGCTTCGGGGTTGGCCGGGTTGGAAAACTGCATGGGCATGAAGGCGTCGGGCAGCTCGGCCACGAGTTCCTCGGCCCGGGTCACGGCCCCGCGCATGCCCTGGGCCGCCGGGGTCAGGATCAGTTCGGCCCCGAAGCCGCGCAAAAGCGCCCGGCGTTCCACGCTCATGGACTCCGGCATGGTCAGGACGAGCTTGTAGCCGCGAACGGCGCACATAAAGGCCAGCCCGACGCCGGTGTTGCCCGAGGTGGGTTCGACGATGACCGTGCCGGGGCGTACGCGGCCGTCGCGCTCGGCGGCCTGGATCATGGCCACGCCGATGCGGTCCTTGACCGAGGAGCAAGGATTGAACGATTCGAGCTTGGCCGCCACCCGGGCCACGCAGCCCTCGGCCAGCCGGGTCAGCCAGACCATGGGGGTATGGCCCGTCAGTTGCGTCATCTCGTCGGCAATACGCATGAATTCCTCCTTTTCGACCGCTGCCGCGAGGCGGCGGGTGCAAGTCATGGCGATTGTGGAGCACTCCGGTTTCTTAAGCAAGCCGTCCGCCGCAAAAACGTTTGGCCGCAACAGCGGGCAAGGACGCATTTTTTCGTGGACGCCGGCAGCCGTTCGCGCGAAAAGGACTCCGTCGCCCGTCCGGGCCATCCCCACCCGCCGGTCTTTGGGCCGGCAACTCGCGGAACCGCCATGCATTTCAAACCAGTTTTTTATGTCTGCCTGCTCCTCGCCGCCGTGACGGCGGGGCTGTTTTTTTCCTCGCTGGAGCCGGCCAAACGCGTCGACGCCTGGAACTCGGATCTGTGGCACGTCATTGCCGGCAAGCGCCACGAGCCCGCGCGCGTGGCCGTGGCCCTGCTCGACGACGAGGCGCTGGCCGCCGAACCGGACCGACCGCTGGTCTTTTGGGGACCGCTGTACGCGAAGATCCTGGCCACACTGCGCAAGGTGGGCGTGGCGGCTGTGGGCCTGGACATCCAGCCGGCCCTTTCGCCGGTCACCTGGATGGACATGATCGGGTCCGATGCCAGCCGCGACTTCGACCGCGACTTCATGCTGGAGCTGGCCAAGGGCAAGGTCATCCTGGCCGCCAGCGTCTCCACCGAGTCCGGCGAACCGGCCTTCAGCCTGCCGGCGGCCGATTACCTGATCGCCCTGCCCGGGCACGAGGCGGACCTTGGGCTCACCAACGTGCCGCTCGACCGCGACGGCGTGGTGCGCCGCTTCGCCCCGGCGCTCTATTCCAAGGGGGAGCCCAGGCTGTCCTTCGCCGCCGCCCTGGCCCAAAAAGCCGATCCCAAGGCCCCGGGACTGGCCGGCATCGATACGACAGCGGCACTGGCCCCGCGCCCCATTGCCTTTTCCGGTCCGCCCGAAACCTTCAAGCACATAAGCTTTGCCAGGCTCCTGGCCAAGGACGCGGCCGACGATCCCGAAGTGAAGGCGCTGGCCGGCAAGGTGGTCATCCTCGGCATCGACATCCACGGCGCCCACGACCGGCTGGCCTCGCCCTACTCCCTGCCGCTTTTCGGCGCGCCCAAGGAGTTCATGCCCGGCCCGGAAATCCACGCCAACATCGTGGAAGCGCTTTTGACCGGTCGCAGCCTCAAGACCATGGGCCGCATCCCCGCCGCCGCCCTATGGCTGCCGTTTCTGGTTCTTTGCGCCCTGGCCTGCGCCAAGCTCGGCCCCGGCCGGTCGGTGCTGGCGACCATGGGTTGCGGCCTGGCCTCGTTCGGGCTGGGCTACGGCCTTTTTCGCACGGGCTGGCTTATGCCCCTGGCCGGGCTCGACATCGGGCTCACGCTGACCTGGGCCGGAGCCAATGCCATGCGGCTGACGCGCGGCGAACGCGAAAAGGCCCACATCCGCCACGCCTTCGGCAAATACGTGTCCGAGGCGGCCATCGCCGGCATCCTCAAAAGCGGCCAGCCCCCGGCCCCGGGCGGATCGCTGGCCACGGTCACCATCCTTTTTTCCGACATCCGCAATTTCACGACCTTGAGCGAGAAGCTCTCGGCGCAGGAAGTCGTCGAGCTGCTAAACGCCTACTTCTCCAAGGTCTGCGACATCATCCTGGCCCACGGCGGCATGATCGACAAATTCATCGGCGACGCGGTCATGGCCGTGTTCGGCGCGCCCCTGGCCGATCCCACCCACGCCCGGCAGGCCCTGGCCACGGCGCTCGGCATGGTGGACGCGGCCCGGGAATTCCAGGGCTGGATGCGGCAACGCTTCCCCAAGCTCGGGGACTGGGAATTCCGCATCGGCGTGGGACTCCATAGCGGCCCGGCCGTCGTCGGCAACATCGGCTCGCGCCAGCGTCTCGATTTCACGGTCATCGGCGACACCGTCAACACCGCCTCGCGCCTGGAAGGCTTCACCAAGGTCATGGGCTGCCCGGTGGTGGCCAGCCGGACCACCGTCGATCTGGCCGGTCCCGGCATCTTGACGGGACGCGCCGAACAAGCCCAAGTGAAAGGCAAGAGCGAACCCGTGCCGGCCCTGGAAATCCTCGGGCTGGCCGACCAATAAAAGGAGCGATCATGCATCGCCGTACACTCCTTCTCACCGCATTGCTGCTGGCGGCCCTGTGCACGCCGGTCTCGGCCGAAGCCCCGCGCCTCGTGTGCCTCGTCTCCGCCCTAAACGGCAAAGCCACCCTGTCGCCCGTCGACGGACCGAAAAAGCCCCTGGAGGTCTTCACCCGGTTGCGCGAAGGCGAACGGCTCGACCTGCCGCGCGGCGCGGACGTCCAGCTCGCCTTCCTGCAAAAAGGCGTGCGCGAAACCTGGACCGGCCCGGCCCAGGTGGTCATCACCGCCGACGGGGGCCAAAGCGCCGACAGCGACACCCCGCCCGTCATCGACAAGCTGCCGCTGCGCGCCAAGCCCGCCGGCGGCCAAGCCTCGTCCATCCTGACCCAGGCCGGCGAACAGGCCACCGCCCAGGTCCGCACCCGCGACGTCGCTGTGCCCGAGGACAAAACCTTGAGCGACGACGAACGCGCCGACCTGGACGCCGTCGAAAAACAAGTGGCCCAAATGCGTGCCACCGCCGCCCCTGGCGACATGGGCCCCGATATCGTGCTGCTCGAAGAACTCGCCCGACTGGGCCAGAAACGCCGCCTGACCGAAGAACTGCGCCGCCTGCGCGAAGCGCACCCCGACAACCAGACCTTGGCGCACTGGGAAGTGGAGTAGGCTATGTGGGGGGCGGGAACCCCCTTTTTGCAAAAAGGGGGTTCCCGCCCCCCA
>NZ_AECZ01000038.1 GCF_000179555.1 Solidesulfovibrio fructosivorans JJ] | reverse complement strand
GGCGGCGCGGCGGGTTGGGGCGCGGTTTCCCGGATGGGGGCCGCTTGCCCGCCGGTCAGGTCGTGTTCCGAGGGCTGGCCGGTATTGACCGTGCCGCGCATGGATTCGGAGCCGGTTTCCCCGGCCAGAAGCGGCACCTCGGCCACGATGATGTCCACGCGGCGGTTTTCGTGGCGTCCTTCGGGCGTGGCGTTGCTGGCCACGGGCTGGTAGAAGGCGCGGCCCATGGCGGTGAAGCGTTCGGGCGTCACGCCGCCGGATTCCGAAAGGAAGCGGATGACCGAGGCGGAGCGGGCGGTGGAGAGCTCCCAGTTGGAGGGGTAGAGGGCCGAGTGGATGGGGTTGGAGTCGGTGTGGCCGACGACGTAGATGCTTTTGTCCTTGACCTTGGCCAGAACGCCCCCGACCTTGCGCAGGATTTCCCGGCCGCGCGGGGTGATCTCGGCGCTGCCCGAGGCGAAGAGGATCTTGTCCACGAAGTTGATTTCGAGTTTTTCCCGGAACTGACGCACGCGGATGTCGCGGCTGTCCACCTCGCCGCGCAGGTCGGCCACCAGGGCGTCGTAAGCGGTTTGCAGTTCCTGGGTCTTGCGTTCCAGCTCCACGGCCCGGGCTTCGGCCTTGCGTTCGTCGGCCTTGGAGCGGAAGAGTTGTTTGGTCAGGTTTTCCAGGGCTTCGGGCACGCCCTTGCGGTGGTAGAGGTTGTTGGCCAGGTAGGCCGTCAACCCCACTGGGATGAGCACCAGCACCACCATGAGCACTTTGAGCAAACGTCCGCGCATAGCGGGCCTCCGCGCCGTCCGGCCTTGCCGGCGGCGAATGATTCGTCCTATGGTTGTCGCGCCCTGCCGGATGTCGGCGGGGATGGGTCATGATTATCCGCATTCCCCGCAAAAGGCCACCGCCCCATGACGCAGGAAGTCCCCGCACGCGCCGATCTGGATATCGTGGAGATGCCGGCCACGGCTGTGGCCGCGTATTGGCTGTCGCTCAAAAAGCTCATGGACGCCAAGAAGGGCGGCAAGGTCGTGCAGGAGGAAATGGAGGCCGTCACCGAGCCCAACATCCGCCTGCTTCTGGAAACGGCCTTCGGTTCGAGCCTGCCCGAGGAGGCGGTGCGGCGGCTGTACCAGGCCGGGCGGCGCCAGGCCCTGGCCGATGTGCGCCGCAAGCTCGACTGCATGGCCCGCACGCTTTTGGCCATGGCGGCCGGGGACAATCCGCAGCGGGTGTTGCCGCTTCTGACCGCCTTTTTCCCCGTGCCGCCCATCCGCGAGGCGGCGGCCATGGACCGCGTGTACGCCTTGCTGGAAAAGGTCCGGGCCGGGGAGCAGGGCAACGAGGACCCGGCCGCCGTGGACCATGCCCTGCCTCCCGACGTGCTCCTGGTGCGGCTCATGTACTGCTTGGCCGTGGCGCGCCGGGAGGGCCGGGAGGCCTGCCGACGGCTGATCGACTCCACGCGGTCGCTTTTTTTCGCCGAGGGGCTCGGGCTTGTGGCCGACGGCTTCGACGCGGCCTTTTTGCGCAAACGCCTTGAGGCGCATCGGCGCTCGCTTGTGGCCGACGCATCGCTCAAGTTCGCCCTGTCCGAGGAAATGTGCCTCGGGCTTCGCGCCCGCTATTCCTACGAGGACCTGTGGCGGGTGGCCCGGGCGCATCTGCCGCGTTAGCCGGCGAAACGGTTTTTCCCGATGTTCGGTGAGGCGCTGTTTTCGTCTTATGCCGCCGGCGATGCCGGCTGGACACGGTATTTTCACGATCCCGCCTGGACCGCGACGGCCTGGGAGCTTTCCGAGGTCATGCCCCTGCTCGAGGCGGCCGAGGCCTGGCGTCGCCAAGGCCATTGGCTCGTGCTGGCCCTTGCCTACGAAGCCGCTCCGGCCTTCGATCCCAGGCTGGAAACCCATGCCCCGGGCGAAACGCCCCTGGCTTTTGCCGCCGCCTATCCCGCCCCGTCCGAGCCCCCGGCGCGCGCGGCCGCGTCCGGGGATTTTTTCGTCGCCCCCTGGCGGCCGCTCGTTTCCCGACGGCGCTACGACGCGGCCCTCGGCGTGATTCGGGACAATATCCGCCGGGGCGAGGTCTACCAGGTCAACTACACCCTCCAGCTGGCCAGCCGCCTGCAAGGCGACCCGTCGGGCTGGTTCGAGGGGCTGGCCCGGCAACAGGCGGCCGGTTTCTGTTGCCGGCTCGACCTGGGCCGACACAAGGTGTTGTCGTTTTCGCCGGAGCTTTTTTTCCGGCGCGCGGGAGAACTGGTGGTCGCGCGGCCCATGAAGGGCACCATGCCCCGGGGCCGCACCCTGGAGGAGGATGTGGCCCGGGCCAAGGCTCTGGCCGCCTGCCCGAAGAACCGGGCCGAAAACCGCATGATCACCGATCTCTTGCGAAACGACCTGGGGCGACTCGCCCGGTCCGGAAGCGTGGCCGTGCCGGCCTGTTTCGAGGTGTCGCGGCTGTCCACGGCCTGGCAGATGACCTCGACCGTGACCGCCCGCGTCCCCCGGGAGCTCGGGCTCACCGCCATTTTTTCCGCGATTTTCCCCTGCGGTTCCATTACGGGCGCGCCCAAACGCAGCGCCATGCGGCTGATCCGGGAGCTCGAAGGCGGGCCGCGCGGCTTTTACACCGGGGCGTTCGGCCACGTCGCTCCCGACGGGGATTGCGTTTTCTCCGTGCCCATCCGCACCGTCGTTTGCGACGCGGACACGGGGGAGTGCCGCTTCGGCGTGGGCGGCGGCGTGACCTACTATTCCGACGCCCGGGACGAATACGAGGAATGCCGGATCAAGGCCGCGTTTCTGCATACCCCCCCGGAGCCCTTCGACCTTTTGGAAACCCTGCTCTTGACGGAAGGGCGTTTCGCCTTTCTGCCCGAGCATCTCGCCCGACTGGCCCGTTCGGCCGCGTATTACGGATTTCGCCACGACGCCGCGGCCGTGTCGGCCGCCCTCGAGGCCGTGGCCGCGGCCTGTCCCGGGCGGCGCCTGCGGGTGCGGCTGCTGCTTTCCCGCGACGGCGCGGTGCGCACCGAACATTTTCCCTTGGGGAAGCGCCGGGCGGGTCCCGTGCGCCTGGGCTGGGCGGACACGCCGGTCGAGGCCTCCGATGCCGCCCTTTTCCACAAGACCACGCGGCGGGCGCGCTACGACCGGGCCTTGGCCGCCCGGCCGGATTGCGACGACGTGCTGCTGTTCAATAAGGCCGGGCAGGTGACCGAAAGCTGCCGGGCCAACCTCGTGGCCGCCATCGACGGACGGCTGCTCACCCCGGCCCTTGACTGCGGACTGCTTGCCGGCACCTTGCGGCAGCGCCTGCTGGCCAGGGGGGTTCTGGCCGAGGCGGCGCTCACGCCGGCTGATCTGGCCCGGGCCGGGCGGCTGTGGCTCGTCAATTCCGTGCGCCTGTGGACACCGGCGGTGTTGGTCGGGGAGGCCCCGGCCGGCGGTCCCTCGACGGGGAGCTGCGGTTCTGCTAGTTCGTAATGACGTTTTCGTGCAAGGAGTGCGACATGGATTTGGAAGCCGTTTGCGGCCCTTCGGTGCCTTTTTTCAAGATGCAGGGCTGCGGCAATGATTTCGTTTGCGTGGACAACCGGGAACTTGGCTACGACCCGGAAGCGATGCCCGATATCGTGGTGCCGGTGTGCCGCAAGGCCTTTGGCGTGGGCGCCGACGGCATGATCTTTCTCGACCATGCCCCCGAGGGCGCGGGGTTGGCCTATATCTGGCATTTTTTCAACGCCGACGGTTCCCGGGCCGAGATGTGCGGCAACGGTTCGCGCTGCGCGGCCCGGCTCGCCTGGATGCTCGGCATCGCGCCGGCCAGCCATGTCTTCGGCACCGACGCCGGCCCCATCGAGGCGGCGGTCGATCCCGACTCCAATCTGGTGACGGTGCGGCTGACCTCGCCCAAGGACCTGCGGCTCAACATCGACATGGAGATGGAGGTCGAGGGCAGGCACCACCAGATGACGCTGCACAGCGTCAACACCGGCGTGCCCCATGCCGTGGCCTTCGTGGATAATTTGGAAACCGTGGACGTGTGGCAGCTTGGCCGCACGGTGCGGCACCACGAGTTTTTCAATCCGGCCGGGACCAACATGAATTTCGTGGCCGTGACGGGCAAGGGGCAGTTGTCGCTTCGCACCTATGAGCGCGGGGTGGAGGACGAGACCTACGCCTGCGGCACCGGGGCCGTGGCTTCGGCGGTCATCGCCAAGGAGCTTGGGCTCACGGGTGAGGAGACGGCGATCACCACCACGGGTGGCGAGGAACTGGGCGTGATTTTGCGCGACGGCAAGACTTATCTGCGCGGGGCGGCCGAACTGGTTTTCCGGGGCGGGTTTTACCCGCAAAGCCTGGGCATCGAGTCGTAGCAGCCCTGTCGCCCCGAGAAGGGGGGCCGACATGCGATATACCGGGATCAACCATCTGGCCTTGGCCACCCGGGACATGGACGCCACCATCCGCTTCTGGCGCGATCTGCTCCGGATGCGGCTGGTGGCCGGGCTCGGCCGGCCGGGCTACCGGCATTATTTCCTGGAAATCTCCGAAAACGACATGATCGCCTTTTTCGAGTGGCCGGACGTCGCGCCCATCCCGGAAAAGGACCACGGCGTGCCGGTCAAGGGCCCCTATGCCTTCGACCACGTCTCCATCGGCGTGCGCGACCGCGACGACCTGTGGGAAATCAGGGACCGGCTGGAGGCGGCCGGGTTCTGGGTGTCGGAGATCATCGACCACGGATTCATCTTCTCGGTCTATTCCTTCGACCCCAACAACATCGCCATCGAGTTCAGCTGCCCGGTGCCGGGAGTGGATATCCGCACCACGCCGGTCATGGGTGACACCCGTCCGAGCGCCACGGCCCGGGAAGGGAGCGAGCCCCAGCCCGGCAAATGGCCCGAGGCCACGCCCACGCCCTATGCCGACCGCCGCATCTACCCCGGCGAGGGGCGCGAGCTGGTGGACGTCAAGGACGAATAAAAGACCGGGGGGAAACCTTTCTGTAGAAACGGTTTCCCCCCGGGCCCCCCCCTTCGAAAGACTTTTAACGGTTACGGTGTGTTGTCGTTACTCCAGCCGTAAACGTCAAAAAGTTTAGGAAGGGGAGAGCGCGAGAGGGGACAACCCTTTTCAAAGGGTTTCCCCTCTCGCACCCTCTTCCACTCTTCTCTCCCTCTAAAAAACGAATCCCACTTCGGACAGCCGGCGGGCGACTTCGTCCACGATGCGGCGTTCCTCGGCCTCGTCGGCCGCCTCGAAGGTGACGGAGAAGCGGACGTGGGGGCCGGCGTCGTCCCAGGGCACGGTGGAGATGAGCTTCTCGGTGATGCAGAACTGGGAGAAGTCCTCGGCCGAGGCGAATTTCCGGCCGTCCTTGGTGCCGGAGGGAATCCGGGCGTAGAGGTAGAAGGACGCGCCGGGCTTTTTGACGGAAAATCCCAGGCCGGACAGGGCCGCGACGAGCATGTCGTGGCGGCGGGAGTACTTGGCCGCGGTCTTCTCGGTGATCTCGGGGTGGTCCAGGCAGTAGACCCCGGCCTTTTGGATGGCGGCGAACTGGCCGGAATCGTTGTTGTCCTTCACGGCGGCAAAGCCCTTGACCACGAGTTCGTTGCCGCACACGAAGGCCAGACGCCAGCCCGTCATGTTGTAGGCCTTGGACAGGGAGTGGATTTCCACGCCCACGTCCTTGGCCCCGGGGGTGGACAGGAAGCTGAAAGGCTTGCGGCCGTCGAAGGTGAGCGCGGCATAGGCGGCGTCGGAGACGACGATGACGTCGTTTTCCTTGGCGAAGCGCACCACGCGCTCGAAGAAGGCCGGGGTGGCCGTGGCCCCGGTGGGGTTGTTGGGATAGTTGATATAAAGGAGCTTGGCCCGCTTGCGCTGGTCCGGGGTCAGGGCGTCGAGATCGGGCAAAAAGTCGTTTTCCGGGGTGATCGGCAGATTGACCACTTCGCCGCCGAGGCCCCGGGTGGTGGTGCCCATGACCGGGTAGCCGGGCACGGTCATGATGGTGATGTCGCCGGGGTTGATGAAGGCCAGGGGGAGCAGGGCCAGCACCGGCTTGGAGCCGATGCCGTGGACGACCTCGCCGGCCGGGTCGATGCCGGGCACGCCGAAGACCTTGTCCATGTAGCGCGCGGCGGCGTCCTTGAAGGCCTGGACGCCGTTGTCGGTGTAGCCCCGGTTTTCGGTCTTTTTGGCTTCGGCGCAGAGCACGTCGACCACCTCGGGCGCGGCCATCCAGTCGGGTTCGCCGACGCCGAGGTCGATGAGCGGCACCCCGGGATGGGCGGCCAGGGCCGCCTTCTTGGCCCGCTTGATTTTCTCGAACTTGTAGAGGACCGTATCCTTGCCGAACTGATTGCCGCCGATGCGGTCGGCGAAGAGCTGCTGGATGTAGCTTTCGTTCATGGAGTCGTTTCGTCCTTTTTTGAAGAGGATTCTTGGCAGTACTGCGGCGACGGGTGCGCCGTCAATCGTGTCCGGCCGGTAGCAAAAGGCCCGCCTCCATCCGGAAGCGGGCCTTTCGCGTGTCGCTGTAAAGCGGGATTATTCGCTTTCGGCCGGGGGCGGCACCATGGACAGGTTGCCGCCTTCCACCTCGACCCGGACCTCGATGGCGATCTTCCACAGCACGGTGAGGATGATGCCGCCAAGGGCGAACACCATGACCGAAACCATGAGTTCGGGAACCGTGGGCAGGTAGGAGGTGACCGTCTCGAAGGGGTTCGGCGTGAAGCCGCCGATCATCAGGGCCAGACCCTTGTCGATCCAGGTCGAGATGACCAGCATGATCAGGCCGAGGACCAGGGCCGGGGTCTTTTCCCGGATGGACGTCGGGATGAGGATGACCAGGCAGCCCAGGCCCAGGACCACGGCGGTCCACATGAAGGGCACGAGCTCGTAGTGGCCGTCCAGGCCCGAGAACAGGAAGCGGATCGGGGCGATGTGGGCCGGCATGTTGCTGTAGAAGGCGGTGAAGAGTTCGCACAGATACAGGAACACGTTGACGCACATGGCGTAGGTGATGATGACGGCCAGGCGCTTGAGGGCCTTGTCGCCGGGATCGAAGCCGGTAAGCTTGCGCACGAGCAGGGTCAGCAGCAGCAGGATGGCCGGTCCGGCGCAGAAGGCCGAGGCCAGGAACCGTGCGGCCATGACGGCGGTCAGGAAGTAGTGGCGCCCGGGCAGGCCGGCGATCAGGAAGGCCGTGACCGTGTGGATGGAGAAGGCCCAGATGACCGAGACGATGGCCAGGACCTTGCACCAGTGCGGCGGGGCCATGTCGTTTTTAAAGGCCTGCAGGCTGGTCCAGCCGACCAGGATGTTGAGGAACAGGTAACCCATCAAAACGCACATGTCCCAAAAGAGCATGGAATGGGGCGTGGCGTTGAGCATCACGTTGAGCATGCGCTGCGGCTGCCCGAGGTCCACCACGATAAAGCCCATGCACATGGTCACGGCGGCGATGGCCAGGAATTCGCCGAGAATGATCATCTTGGCGAACTGCTTGTAGTGGTGGAAGTAGTAGGGCAGCACCAGCATGACGGCCGAGGCGGCCACGCCGACCAGATAGGTGAACTGGGCGATGTAAAAGCCCCAGGACACGTCGCGGCTCATGCCGGTGATGACCAAGCCGTGGACCAGCTGGTAGAGCCAGAATCCCATGCCGAGGAGCATGAGCAGGCCCAGGCCGATCAACGTGCCCCAGTATCGAGGGCTTCCCTTGAGTGCTTTTTCCAGCATGGCTTACCTCACAGGATGTAATACACGCTCGGCGAGGTGCCGGCGTCTGGTTTGCGGCGGATGGCGAAGTGCTCGCGCAGCACCTTGCGGATATCCGAGTTCTCGTCGCCCAGATCGCCGAAGACGAGGGCGCCGCCGGCGGCTTCGACACAGACGGGCAGTTTGCCGATGGCCAGGCGCTCGGCGCAGAAGTCGCACTTTTCCACGACGCCCCGCATCCGGGTGGGGAAGTGCGGGTTGAAGTGGTGGATAAACGGGCGCGGATCCTGGAAGTTGAAGCTCCTGGCGCCGAACGGGCAGCCGGCCATGCAGTAGCGGCAGCCGATGCAGCGGTGGAAGTCCATCATGACGATGCCGTCGGGCCGCTGGAAGGTGGCCTGGGTCGGGCAGACCCGCACGCACATGGGCTGTTCGCAGTGGTTGCACAAAAGCGGGAACTCGCGGTGTTCCACGTCCTCGGAGAGGAACTCGCCGTGCTCGGTGGGGAAGGCCTCGTGGTAGGAGGCGCCCCAGAACCATTTGATCTGCTTTTTGCCCGGGATGTCGGGCACGTTGTGTTCGGTATGGCAGGCCGTGCGGCACTTTTCGATGAGTTCGGGGGTGAACTTGGCCGAGAAGACGGCCATGCCCCAGTGCTTGGCCTTGAGGCCTTTTTCGAAGTCCGCGGCCGTGGGCAACGGGCCGGCGAAAGCCGGGGCGTCGCCCAGGAAGCCGAGGCGAGCGGCGCCGACGCCCATGGCGGACACGGCGGCCAGCTTGAGGAACTCTCGTCTGTTGCTTTTCATGGTATGATCCCCTTCGGTGGAGGTGTCACCGGCGCGCCGGCCTAGTGTTCGCCCGCTTCGCCGTTTTGGACGGGGGGAATGGGCGATTTCTGGTTCGGCGTAATGTTGTGGCAGTCAAAACAGTAGGGGTTCACGCCAACCGTATCGTGACACCGATCGCAGAACTTGGCCTTGTCCTTATGGCAACCCAGGCAGGTGTTCGTCAGGCTTTTGACGAACTTCTTGCCCTTGGAGTTGACGTAGATGCGCTCGCCGTCGCGCACGGCCGAGTTGCGCCAATCGTTAAGGATTTGCATGTGCGTGTCGCGCATGACCTGGGCGTCCTCGATGCAGTCCTTCTGGTCCTTCGGGAGCTCGGGCTTCACATCGAAGCTTTTCCCCATATTGTAGCCGACGGGGACGAAGATGAGGGCCAGGAAGAACAGAATGCCGGGTATGATGTATTTGGCATTGTACATAAGTTATTCCTCCTCGTCCTCCATCCCCGGCAGGGGGTTTTGCCTGAGGTCGGTGGTGCGCTTTTTCTCGCCGTCGAGAATGAGCGCGTTGCCCACCAACTCATGCACGCCGGAGACGCCGACACCCGGGGCCCAGTAGTCGCAAAGCGGGGGCAGGGTGGCGCGGTCGATGGCGCAGATGCAGGCCAGGTTGTTCACGCCGTGGCGATCGCGCACGTACTTGACCGCGTTGCCCCGGGGCAGGCCGCCGCGAAGGCGCGTCTCGGTGAATTCCTCGTTGTTGAGGCCCGCGCCGCCGCCGCAGCAGAAGGTCTGCTCGCGGATGGTGTTCTCGGGCATCTCGTAGAACTGGCGGCAGACGTTTTTGAGGATGTAGCGCGGCTCCTCGAGCAGGCCCATGCCGCGGGCGGTGTTGCAGGAGTCGTGGAAGGTGGTGACGAAGTTGTCGTTGCGGGAAGGATCGAGCTTGAGCTTCCCGTTCTTGATCAGGTCGGCCGTGAACTCGCAGATGTGCAGCATCTTGGTGCCGGCGGCCGCGTCGAACTTGGTGCCGGTGATCGGCGAGACCGGGGTCTCCATGAAATCGGCCGGGCCGTTCATGGTCAGCATGTACTGGTTGATCACGCGCCACATGTGGCCGCACTCGCCGCCAAGGATCCATTTGACGCCCAGGCGCTTGGCCTCGGCGTACATCTTGGCGTTGAGCTTCTTCATCATCTTGTCCGAGGTGAACAGGCCGAAGTTGCCGCCCTCGGACGCGTAGGTGCTCCAGGTGTAATCCAGTCCGAGGTAGTCGAACAGGATGATGTAGCCCATGAAGGTGTAGATGCCCGGGTCGGCGAAGATGTCGCCGGAGGGGGTGATGAAAAGGATTTCGCAACCCTTCTTGTTCACGTTGGGCCGGATGCGCTTGCCCGTGACTTCCTCGATGTCGTCACACAGGAAGTCCATCATGTCCTTGTAGGCGTGGGGCTGGATGCCGAGGTGGTTGCCGGTGCGGTTGCAGTTGGCGGCCGGCTCGAGAATCCAGTTGATATTGCAGCCCACTTCATGGAGCAGCTCGCGCGCCATCATGGTGATTTCGGCGGTGTCGATGCCGTAGGGGCAGAAAAGCGAACACCGGCGGCATTCCGTGCACTGGTAGAAGTACATGAACCATTCTTTGACCACGTCTTCTTCCAGCTTGCGGGCGCCGGCCAGCTTGCCGAGCACCTTGGCCGCGGTCGAGAACTCGCCGCGGTAGATGGAGCGCAAAAGCTCCGCGCGCAGCACCGGCATGTTTTTGGGGTCGCCGCCGCCGATGAAGAAGTGGCACTTGTCGGCGCAGGCGCCGCAGCGCACGCACACGTCCATGAAGATCTTGAACGATCGGTACTTCTTGAGCTTCTCGCGGAACTTCTCCATGACGATGCGCTTCCAGTCGGGCGGAAGCTTCCAGTCCTCGTCCATGGGGCTCCATACCCTGGGGTTGGGCATGCCGAGGTACTTGAGAATGTCGGGCTTGGCCGGGTAGCTGAAGTTGCCGGGCCTAAACGGGGTCTTGGTGTCCATCCACGACTTGACCGGCGTGGTGTAGTTGATCTTGATGAGTTCTTCCGGTGGCGGATACTTGGCCATGGTCGCTCCTCACTTCTCTCCAGAATAGGTAGGTTTGGGCCCGCTTAGGCTTCTTTCTCCACGGGGAGACCGGCTTCGATCATCTTCTCGCGGAAATCATCCTCGTAGGCTTCGTACGAATGGGGCTTCACGCTCGGGTCGTTCCAGGGGTTCACCCACATGGCCCGCCGGCTCATATTGGGCACGACGCGGGTGGGAGAGAGGAAGACGCCGCCCATGTGCATGAGCTTGGAAAAGGGGAAGTAGATAAAAAGCGCGCACACCAGGGTCAGGTGGGCGTAGACGGCCGGGTCGAGCTGCTCCTTGGGCAGGTGCGGGTGCAGGGTGACCAGGCCCATGGCCAGCTCCTTGACCGCGATCACGTCGACCTTGACGCCGTAGCGCATCCAGATGCCGGTTGCCGCGATGCCGAGGATCAGGAGCAGGGGGAAGTAGTCCTGCATGAGCGAGATGTAGCGCACCTTGCCGTCGAAGACGCGGCGGCCGAGCAGGAAGAGCAGGCCGATGACGATCAGCGCGTCGGTCTGGTACATGATGGGCAGGCCGATCTGCATGATGGTGTCCAGAAACTCGGTCACGTGCACGGCCCAGGGCACCGGGGCCAGGAAGAAGCGCAGGTGGCGGATCAGGATGACCAGGAAGCAGTAGTGGAAGATCAGCGCGAAGCCCCACAGCCATTTTTCCGAGCTGTAGGCGACCTTGGGGCCGTCCTGCTGCAGCTTCACCGAGGTGTTGCGGAAAAGCGACCGGAAGGTCAGCACCTCGAAGAGCATGCGCATGACCACGCCGCGCTTGTCATAGGGGTTGTCCCAAGGATTGTTTTTGATCCAGGGCAGCGATTTCTGCTGACCGCCGGTGGTGGGGATGCAGAAAGGAACCGGGCTCTTGGCCCAGTTCGCGATGCGCAGGATGAATCCCACCATGAAAACAATGATCGCGATGTACGGGAGGACGATCCCGAACAGCGCCCCCATCCCCATCCCGGCGCCCAGCCAGGGGATGACGATGAGCGCCAAGACCGCGAGTAAGGAATAAAACGCTGCCATGTACCCTCACCTCGTTAAAGGTTTGCCCGAAAGCGCCTCACGGTTCCTCTCCCTCGGCGGGTGAATCGCAGAGGAGATTGGCCCGCTTAAGGAGCCGGTCATACTGTTTCCTGATCTGGTTTATCCGCAATTCGACAATCTTTTCGCGGCACTGGCAATAGATGTCAAAGGCGAAAAGAGCCAGAACGTCGATGGACGATTCGAGGGCGAGCAGTTCGACGTAGAGGTCGTGCTCGGTGATCTGGCCCCACAGCGCCTCGCGCACGGCTTTTTTGAGCAAAAACACGAAGGCCGTCGCCTGGGACGGGGTGAAGTCCTGCACCGCCCGCACCCGCACGATCTCGTCGAGCAGGGGCGTGAAGACCGCAACGTCGGGCATCTTCTCCCCGCAGGCGGCCAGGGCCAGGATGATGCCCCGCATGCCGGTCTCGAATTTGTGGCGCACGGGATTGGCGAACGGGTCCTTTTGTTTTTTCCAGAGGACAGCCGTGTTTTCGGCGTAGGTGCCGAGGATCAGATCGAACCAGCGATCGAGCACGTCCTTTTGCTCAAGAACGAGAAAATCCACTAATTTAAGCATGAAAAATGTCCCTTTCTTCACAATCGCTTAGCAGCCAGATTCCTTACCAGAAAAGGACAAATTGTAAAGGCTGGGAAAACCTGGGCTGGGCCGGCCAACCCCCCGGAATCCCACTCCTTGCCTCATGCCAGGGAAAATTGCTAGAATTGCAAAAAAAGAAGCGGTCCCCATGAAACCCACGCCCAAACAGTTCGAGATCCTGCGCGCCGTGGCGGCTTTCGCCCCCGTGGAGCGTTATCAGGGCACCTTGCCCAAACGGCAGGCGCTCTTTTTCGCCAAGGACGACCTCGGCGCCCTTGAGGACGGCGGGCTGCTCGAAAAGGTCAAGCTGTCCTATCCCTGCGGTAAATCCATGGCCGGATGGCGGCTGACGCCGGCGGGCAGGGCTTTTTTGCCCGAGATCGAACCGGAGGAATGCGGCGAGCTGGCGGCCGAGCATCTGTGCATTTTAAGCGATGTCTACCACTACTCGCGCATCTCGAGCTTCCACGGCATGATGCCCAAGGATCTGGCCAAGGGCGCCTTTGACGGCGACGACCTCCGCGACCTTTTCACCCACGGCTATCTGCTGCGCATCCGGGTCAAGGGCCAGGCCAAGGCCAAGGGCTGGGTGGTCTCCAACAAGGGCCTGGCCGCCCTGCGCGCCGCCGCCGCGCCGCCCAAGGTCTGCGCCGTTGCCGCGAGCGGGGCCGATTCGGACTGAGATGAGAGAAGGGCGCGGCCGCGTCGCTTCCTTGAAAAAAGCTGTGCGTTAAGCGGGTTGCGCCAAGACGGCGCGACTAGAATTCGCCCCGCATGGTCGCGCTTTCGGGGCGATGCGGGCACCACGACAGCCGCACGGCCAGCCCTTCGCGGTCCTCGGCCTGGCTGGCCTTGATTTCCACGTCGAGCATCACCGCCGGCGACAGGTTCATGGACACCCGGCCGGCCGAAAGCCCGAGCTGTCCGGCCCGCAGCTCCCGGGCCAGCGCTTCCAGGCGGTCCGCCGCCTCCCACACGCCCATCACCCCGCCCATGCGGGCTGTTTTCACGCTCATGACGTCCTCCCCGGCCGCCTGTCGACGGCCATGCCCCCCTGTAGCCGGGCCCGGTGACCGGCCCGCGACAAGGCGGTTACGGACGCATGCGGCGCGTCAGTTTCCGGCGTCGAACCGTTCGGCCAGGGCCAGAACCCCGAGCATGGCCTCGCGCACGGCCTGCTGCCTGACGGCCTGCCTGTCGCCGGTGAACTGGAAGTGCTCGGCGCTGACCGCGTCCGGGCTCTGCCAGGCGATCCAGACCGTGCCGACCGGCTTTTGGGGCGTGCCGCCGGCCGGGCCGGCGATGCCGCTTATGGCCACGCCGACATCGGCCATGAGCACCCCGCGCGCCCCGCGGGCCATGGCCAGTACCGTCTCGCGGCTGACCGCGCCCACAGTGTCGAGGATTTCCTGGGACACGCCCAGCACGTCGCGCTTGACGTCGTTGGTGTAGGAGACCACGGCCCCGGCGAACCAGGCCGAGGACCCGGGCGTATCGGTCAGGACGCTCGAAAGCAGCCCGCCGGTGCACGATTCGGCGCAACCGAGCATCCATCCCCGTCCGGTCAGGGCCGCGCCCAGCCGGGCGGCCAGTTCCCGCAACGCTTCTTCCATGGCGTTCTCCTTTGCCGCTTTTACTCCAACTAGCGGAAGCAATTGCGCTTGTCACGCCCGGCGGTGGCTGGCGCGATTGACGAATTTGAAAAAAAGTTGCGCGGACCACGGTCCGTGGCCGGAAACTTACTTGCGGCCGATGGCCCAGGACAGCCGGCGCAGCACATCCGGGTCCGGGGCGTGGGGATTGTGCCCGGGGTGGGGAATGGGCAGGGCGTAGCGCCCGGCAAAGGGCGTCGTCTCGAGCAGCTCGTTTATGGCGTGGGCCAGCAGCACCGGCAGGGCCAGCACGTCGGCGGCGTTGTAGGCGAGCAGGGTTTCCATGAGCGCCGGATCGCCGCGTTTCATATACTCCCGCCACAACACCACGGCGAAATAGCCGTCGACCCCGGTCAGGTCGCCCCGGTCCACGCCGTAGCGCGCCTCGCACTTTTTGAGCCCGCCCTTGACGCCGATGCCGGTGAGCACGTTGCGCAGGTCGATGTGGGCCTTGGGCAGCGTGGCCCGCAGGTGCGAACGCAGGACCGGCGCGTCGAAGCAGCGGCCGTTGAAGGTGACCAGCACCTTGCTCTCCAGGATGTCCGTGGCGAAATCATGGAGGTTTTGGCCGTGGGCATAGGTGCGCACGGTGTGGATGCCGTCGTAGAGGGATACGGCCGTGACCTCGTTTTGGGGCGTGCCGTCGGTTTCGATGTCCACGCAGGCAAGGCTGTCGCGGAAGTCGAAAAAAAGCCGCCAGGCCTCGGCCGGCGGCAGGCGTTCCCCGAAAAAGTCGGCGTCGCCGGCGGCGAGGCGTTCCTTGGAGGCAAGCAGCTCGTCGCGCCACATGGGAGCCTTCACCGAGGCCAGGGGAGGCGTGTCGGCGTCGAGGAAATCGTCCCAGGTCAGGATGCCGGCCGCCCACAGGCGGCGCTCGGTGGAAGGTCCAAGGCCGGGCAGATGCAGAAAGGTATGCTGCAACACGGAGTCGGGCTTACGCGTTTTGCGCGCCGGGCTCAACCATGGCCGGCCGGCATGACGGCATCAAACCTGCAAGGGTTACGCCGACCCGGATTATTTTGCCGCCGGGTCGTTATCGTCAGTCCTCAGTCCAAGGAAGGAGCGCGCATGCCGCGACAGACAGACGCCCTACGATCCAGCCGACCGAATTTTGACGCCCGGGAAGTCCGGGAAACCGTCATTGCCCGCGAGGCCTTCCGCCCCGGGCCGCTCGCCGATGATTTCGAGCGCTTGGCCAGCCCGGCCATGCCCATGAGCGAACCCGACATTTTAAGCCTTCTGCTCAAGTACTTTTATGCCGTGCTCTACCCGGGCTCCGAGGGCCATGCCGTGCCCCTGGAGGAAGTCAGCCTGCAACTGGGCCGGTTTTACGACCTGTGGTCGGAATACGGCCCGGATAGCATGCCGCCCCTGCCCGGCGACCTCAGCGCCTATCCGCTGCGCATGCTGGCCGATCTGCCGCGCACGGCCCATATTTTCCGGTCCGTGGCCAACCGGCCCCTGCCGCCGGCCCTGGTCCAGGACCCGTACCTCGGCATCGACTGCGGCACCGGCACCGGCATCCTGCTGGCCGCCGGCTGGCTCCAGGCCAAGCGCAACGGCGTGGTCGAAACCCAGCTCTACGGCATCGAATGCGATGCGGACGTGGCCCGCCGCACCGGGGAAGTGCTGGCGGGGCTCGGCATCGGAGCCACGATCGAGGCCGACGCCCGCGATCCGGCCGTGTACGCCGGACTGCCCGACGGCCCCGTGGCCTACGTGGCCAACGAAAACGTGGCCGCGCCCACGTCCAGGCTTACGGCCGAACCTTTTTGCGCCATCCACGCCGCCCTGTTCTCCGTCCTGTCCAGGCGGCTCAAGCACGCGTTCTTCTTCCCCGAAGCCCTGGTCGTGCGCGACCGGGACGCGGAACTCGACGTGGTGCTCTCCAAAAACAACCGCTTCCAGATCCCGCGCCACTACCGGCACCTGCGCCCCCGGCCCCGTTCCATCGTCCTCGAAGGCCGGCTGACGCGACTGTGGCAGATCGGCAAATCCTTCCGCCAATACATCCCCGAAGCATGGCTCTCCGCCATGCCGGGGCGATGGTAGAAAAGTTTAGGAAAGAAACAGTGCGAGAGGGGGACCCTTTTTGAAAAAAGGGTCCCCCTCTCGCGCTCTCCCCTCCCAAAAACTTTTAACGGTGGTAGGTTGTTATCGTTGAAAGTTGTTGGAAAGGGGGAGAGAATCTTTCCACGGGAAAGTTTTTTCCCCAGCCTGCTTTTACAGTTCGCACCTTTTACAGACGATCTCCGTGCCGATGCCGGAGTTGGTAAAAAATTCGAGCATGATGCAGTTCTCCACCCGCCCGTCCAGGATGTGCGCCTTTTCCACGCCCGCATCCACGGCCTCCATGCAGCACTGGACCTTGGGGATCATGCCCCCGGTCAGCATGCCGGTGGTGATGGCCTGCGAGGCTTCCCGGATGTCCAGGGAGGAAATGAGCGTGCGGTCCTTGTCCAGGACCCCGGCCACATCGGTGAGGAGCACCAGCCGTTTGGCCCCGAGCGCCGAGGCCACGGCCCCGGCCACGGTGTCGGCGTTGATGTTGTAGGTCGCGCCATTCTCGTCCACGCCGACCGGGGCGATGACCGGAATGAACCCCTGGCCGAGTAGGGTGGTGATGAGCGTGGTGTTGATGCCCGTCACCTCGCCCACCTTGCCGAGGTCGATGATCTCGGGCGGCGCGTCGCCCTTCTCGATGACCATCTCCAGCTTGCGCGCGGCGATGAGGTGGCCGTCCTTGCCGGACAGGCCCACGGCCGAACCGCCGTTTAAGTTCAGCAGGTTGACGATGTTCTTGTTGACCTTGCCGACCAGCACCATCTCCACCACGTCCATGGTGGCGTCGTCGGTGACGCGAAGGCCCTGCTTGAACTCGCTGACGATGCCGAGCTGCTTGAGCATATGCCCGATCTGCGGCCCGCCGCCGTGCACGATGACCGGATTGATGCCGATGTACTTGAGCAGGATGATGTTGAGGGCGAAGCTCTTTTGCAGCTCCTCGTCCACCATGGCATGCCCGCCGTACTTGATGACCACCGTCTTGCCGAAGAACTTGCGGATGTAGGGCAGGGCTTCAAGCAAAAGCCGCGCCTTGGCGTGTTCGCGTCCCATCATGTGCCGCACTCCAAAAGTGGTGTAGAGAGCTTATTTCGCGAGAATTTTCTGGGGGGAAACTTTTCTGAAGAAAAGTTTCCCCCCAGACCCCCTTTCCAAAGACTTCTAATAGAAAAGAGCTAACGGTGTAACACGGATAACGTTAAAAAGTTTAGGAAGGGGAGAGCGCGAGAGGGGACAACCCTTTTTAAAGGGTTTCCCCTCTCGCACCCTCTTCCTCTCCTACAAAATATACCGCGATAAATCACGATTCTCGGCCACGTCCACCAGCTTGTCGCGGACGTAGGCCGGGTCCACGACCACGGTCTGGCCGTTCTGGTCGGAGGCCGCGAACGACAGGTCGGAGAGGATTTTCTCCATGATGGTGTAGAGCCGCCGGGCGCCGATATTTTCCGTTTCCTCGTTGATGCGCTGGGCGAACTCGGCCACTTCGCGCAGGGCCTCGTCGGTAAAGTCCAGCGTCACGCCTTCGGTGCCGATCAGCGCCTTGTACTGCACGGTCAGCGCGTTTTTCGGCTCGGTCAGGATGCGGTAGAAATCCTCGGCCGTAAGCGCCCGAAGTTCCACGCGCAACGGAAAGCGGCCTTGCAACTCCGGCACGAGGTCCGACGGCTTGGAGAAGTGGAACGCGCCGGCGGCGATGAAAAGGATGTGGTCGGTTTTCACCATGCCGTACTTGGTGTTGACCACGCAGCCCTCGACCACGGGGAGCAGGTCGCGCTGCACGCCCTCGCGGGACACGTCCGGGCCCGATCCGCCGCCGGCCTGCTTGCCGCAGATCTTGTCGAGCTCGTCGATGAAGATGATGCCCGTCTGTTCCACCCGCTCCTTGGCCGCCTCGGCCACCTTGTCCATGTCCACCAGCCGGTCGGACTCTTCCTGGAGCAGCACCTCGTAGGCGTCGCGCACCCGCATGTTGCGGGTCTTTTTGCGCTGCGGAAACACCTTGGAAAACATGTCCTTGAATTGCATGCCCATGTCTTCCATGCCCGGCATGGACATGATTTCCACCTGGGGCGAGGCCACGGAGACCTCCACGGGCACGATGCGGTCATCGAGCTTGCCTTCGCGCCAGAGTTTCCTGAGCTTTTCCCGGGTGCTCGCGCCGGCGGGCTCGCTCGGCGTCGCGGCCATGGCCGGGGCCTCCAGGGCGGCCGGCATGGGAATGGGGTTTTCCCCGCCGCGCTGGGACTCGGGCAAGAGCAGGTCGAGCAGGCGCTCCTCGGCGGCCTTTTCCGCTTTGGCCGCGACCCGGTCGAGCTCTTCCTTGCGCACGAGGTTCACCCCGATTTCCATCAGGTCGCGCACCATGGACTCCACGTCGCGGCCCACGTAGCCGACCTCGGTGAACTTGGTGGCCTCGACCTTGAAAAAGGGCGATCCGGCGAGCTTGGCCAGGCGTCTGGCGATCTCGGTCTTGCCCACGCCCGTGGGGCCGATCATGATGATGTTTTTCGGCGCGATCTCGTCGCGCAGGTTCGGTTCGATCTGCTGGCGGCGCCAGCGGTTGCGCATGGCGATGGCCACCATGCGCTTGGCGTCCTTCTGGCCGATGATGTATTTGTCGAGTTCGGAAACGATCTCGCGCGGCGTCAAACTGGCGTGCATGCGCTCTCCTTGCAATATGTCCGCCGCATCCTTGAAATTCGGGACGCGGCTTTTGAGACCGACATATTTCTTAAAAAATACGGGTGTATTTTTTAAGGGAAGTTAGCGGTCAATGGTCTCCACCACAATGCGGTCATTGGTGTAGACGCAGATTTCCGAGGCAATGCCCATGGCTTTTTCCACGATTTCCCTGGGGCCCATGTCCGTGTTGCGCAAAAGCGCCCGGGCCGCGGCCAGGGCATAGGGACCGCCCGAGCCGATGGCCGCCACGCCGTCATCGGGTTCGATCACGTCGCCGTTGCCCGACAACAGCAGCACATTGCCCGCGTCGGCCACGATGAGCATGGCCTCCAGCCGGCGCAGATACTTGTCCTTGCGCCAGTCCTTGGCCAGCTCCACGCTCGCGCGTACCAGATTGCCGCTGAACTCCTCCAGCTTGGCCTCGAAACGCTCGAACAGCGTAAAGGCGTCCGCCGTGGACCCGGCAAAGCCGATGACCACCTTGTCCTGATAGATGCGGCGCACTTTGCGCGCGCCATGCTTCATGGCCACCGACTGGCCAAGCGTCACCTGTCCGTCGCCGGCCACGGCCACGCCGGCATCCGTGCGTACGGCCAGAATCGTCGTTCCACGTAAATCCATGCGAGTGCAACTCCTTTGGGGAGGAGGTGAAGACGGAGGAGGAACCGGGGGAGGGGACCCCTTTTTGAAAAAAGGGGTCCCCTCCCCCGGACCCCCACCCTCCCCAAAAACTTTCAAAGGGGTTAGTATGATTAAATAATTGTATAAAATTAATGTATTGCAGTGAAAAAGAATCGGGGGAACCGGAAAATGACCCGCGCGTTTTCCTGAAGCGGGTATTGTGTGCGCACCTTGGCCAGGACCGCCTGTTCGAAGTCCTGTTTCCTCTCGTCGGGGAGGGCCGCGAGGTAGGGGCGAAGGCCCGTGCCCCGGTACCAGTCGAGGATGGCCTCGTGGGACTCCATGACGTGATAGTAGGTCGTCTCCCACATGGTGAAGGACGCGGCGAGCTTCGCCAGCAGGTCGAAATAATGGCCCTGGGTGAGGGTGTGGAAAACGCGGGGATTGGGGAAGGCGTCCTTCCAGGCGTCGCTGGTGACGAGTTCCCCGATGATTTTGTGGATGGGCTCGTGCTGGTTCATGGGAATCTGCACGGCGAGCACGCCGCCGGGCGCAAGCAGGCCCATCATGTTTTTAAGCAGCGCCTTGTGGTCCGGGACCCACTGGATGCAGGCGTTGGAGAAGACGACGTCGTAGCCGCCCTCCAGGCTTTCCAGCTCCTTGCCCGCGTCGCACAACTCGAAATCGATTTCGGAATGCGCCTGCCTGGCGCTTCCGATCATTTCGGGCGAGCTGTCGATGCCGCGCACCCGGGCCCGGGGAAAGCGCCTGGCCAGCACCTCGCTGCTGTTGCCCGGCCCGCAGCCCACGTCGAGGACCCGCTTCACGTCCTCTTTTTCGATCCTTCCGGCCAGATCGATGGACGGCTGGGTCCTTTCATCCGCAAATTTCAAATATTGTCCCGAATCCCATTTCACCCTTGTACTCCTGCGTGCCTTTCACGGGCCATCGTGGTGCCGGAATTTGCCTGGCGGCTTGCCGCGAAGCGGCATGCGACGCCGGGAAAATTCCGGCACCACACGCGGGCTCCGCCCGCAACCGGGCTTTCGCCCGTCACAGTCCCTTCCAGCTCCCTTCGCCCCATCTCCCACCCCGCCAAAGCCGGATGGGGGGACCGGGGGGCGCGCCCGCCCCCCGGCGGTGAGGTCCCGGAGAGGCAGCGCCTCTCCGGGCGGGGTCCGGGGCAGCGCCCCGGCAGGGCCTGCCAGAGCCCGGCAGGGCTTGGCAGAGCCCGGCAGGGCTTGGCAGTGCCCGGGTTCTTCAACGCAAATTACCCAAATAAGGCATCCGCGGCCGAACGCCAGAGGTCGTAGGCATATTTTCCGTGCAGATAGACGCGAACTTCCCGGATCGAGCCGGCCGTGAGCGCCTCGGCCATGGCGGTCAGGGCGATGGGCGCGGCTTTTTCCACGGGAAATCCGTAGACGCCGGTGGAGACGGCCGGAAAGGAGATGCTGGACAGGCCGTTTTCGATGGCCCGGGCCAGGGATTCGACGTAGGCCGAACGCAGCCTTTCGGGTTCGCCTTCGTTGCCGCCGCGCCAGATGGGGCCGACGGTGTGGATGATGTGGCGCGCGGGCAGGTCGAAGCCCGGGGTGATGACGGCCCCGCCGGCGGGAAGCCGGCCGATTTCGGCGATGATGGCGCGGCAGGCTTCCGGCAGCCCCGGTCCGGCGGCCCGGTGGATGGCTCCGTCCACGCCGCCGCCGCCGGCCAGGGCGGAATTGGCGGCGTTGACGATGGCGTCGGCGTCGTCCTTGGTGATGTCGCCTTCGATCAGGCGCAGAATTCCTTGGGCAAGGGCGTAGGTCTTTTCGAGCGACATGGCGTTGGCCTCCTTATGGGCGGCCGTGCCCGGGTTTCGTGTCGCGTCTTTACTGATGCGGCACTACGGGAGCGCGGCGGCCGGTCCGAGGATGCAAATTCCCGCGTTTTCTTCGGTGAAGGCGGCGCGGGCGATGCCGGCCAGATCGGCCGGCGTGACGGTGTCAAGGGCGGCGGCGGTCTCGGTGAGCGGGATGTGGCGGTCGAAAAGCAGGGTGTTGCGGGCCAGGCGCATCATGCGGTTCTCCGTGGATTCCGCCCCGAGGTAGAGCAGTCCCTTGAGGTGTTCGCGGGTGTGCTCCAGCTCTTCCTTCGTTACCGCGCCGTCGGCCACGGCGGCAAGCTCGGCGCGCACCACGTCGATAAGTTCCCTGGTGCGTTCCGGTTCCACGGCGGCCTGTATCTCGAAGATGCCGGTTTCGGCCAGGGCGTTGACGCCGGCGTAGATGGAGTAGGCCAATCCCCGGCGTTCCCGGACTTCCTGGAACAGGCGCGAGGACATGTTGCCGCCGAGAAGCGTGGCCAGGATGGTGTGGCCGAAGCGTTCCGGGCTTTTGTTGCCGACCGAGGGGTAGGACAGGATGACGTGGTTTTGTTCGCTTTCCCGGCGCACGGCCAGCCGCGGCGGGGTGTACGTCCCGACGCCGCTCGGGGTCGGGGCGGAAACGGCCGGCAGGCGGCCGAAAGTTTTCTCGACCATGGCGACCTGGGCGTCGTGGTCCACCGAGCCGGCCGCGACAATGGCGATGGCGTCGGGGCGGTAGCGGGTTTTGCGCCAGGCGTTCAGGGCCTTGGGCGTCGCCGCCATGACGGAGGCCGGCGTGCCGGTGATGGGATGGGCGATGGCCGGGTTGGCCCAGGCGGCGGCCCAGAAATCCTCGTGCACCTTGTCTTCGGGCGTTTCCTCCACCATGGAGATTTCCTGGACGATCACGCCTTTTTCGCGGGCCAGTTCCTCGGGGTCCAGGGCCGGGTTGAGCACGATGTCGGAAAGCACGGCAAAAGCCCGCTCCATGTGGGCGTCCATGACGCGGATGTGGAAGCAGGTGGCCTCGCGGGAGGTAAACGCGTTGGCGAGCCCGCCCAGGATGTCCAGCTCCTTGGCGATGGCCAGGGCGTCGCGGCTGGCGGTTCCCTTGAAGGCCATGTGCTCCCACAGGTGGGCCATGCCTTCCTGGCCGGGGGCCTCGTGGCGGGAACCGGCCTCGATCCATATGCCGAGGCTGGCGGTTTTCACCTGGGGCATTATCTCGGTGGCCACGCGCACGCCGTTTGGCAAACGGACGGCGCGACACGAAATGTCGGATGGGGCTTGATGCGGCATCGGCTGGGGCTACGGGGCTTTGCGTCCGGCGTCAAGCGCCTGGGCGTACTTGCGATAAAGCCCCCGGAACTGGTGGTAGGTGAGCCCCAGGGCCTCGGCCGCGCGGCGCTGGTTGCCGCCCGCGCGCGCCAGCGCCCGGCGCAGCAGGTCTGTTTCGAAGGCGGCAATGGCTTCGGGCCATGGAGGGAGGGATGCCTCCGGCGGCCAGGAGGGGCTTTGCCCCTCCTGGACCACCCCAACAGGGCTCTGCCCCTGCACCCCGGCAGGGCTCCGCCCCTGCACCCCGCCGGGGGGAATAATTCCCCCCGGGCCCCCTTTAATAGGGGATGGTGTGATTCTGTCTTCCTGGTCAAAGGGGTCAATGGCCACGTGATCTATGCGGGGGCCGTGGGCCTCGAACACGGCCCGCTCCACGGTGTTTTTGAGCTCCCGGATGTTGCCGGGCCAGTCGTGGGCGGCAAGCGCGGCCAGGGCGGCGGCGGTGAAGCGGGGCGGCTCGGGCCGGCCGAGTTCGGCGGCGAACCGGGCGGCGAAGCGTTCGGCCAGATAGGCGATGTCGCCGTGGCGGCTGCGCAGGGGCGGCACGATGAGCACGGCAAATGCGAGGCGGTCGAGGAGATCCGGCATGAGCCGGCCGCGTCGCACCAGCTCGCGCGGGTCGACATTGGTGGCGGCAACGATCCGGGCGTCCACATTGACGGGTTCGCCGGCCCCGATGCGTTCGATGGCCCCGTATTCCACGGCCCGCAGCAGTTTTTCCTGCACGGCCCGGGGCGCGGCTTGCAGTTCATCGAGGAAAAGCGTGCCCTGGTCGGCCATCTCGAACCGGCCGAGCCGGCGTCTGGCCGCTCCGGTGAACGCCCCGGCCTCGTGGCCGAAGAGTTCGGATTCCAGGAGCGTGCGGGGCAGCGCCGCTGGATTGACGACCACGAAGGGCCCTTCCCAGCGTGGGGAGTGGAAATGGAGCCGGGCGGCGGCCAGCTCCTTGCCGCTGCCGCGCTCGCCGACAAGCACCACCGGCCGGTCGACCCGGGCCACGGCGGCCACGCGCTCCATGAAGGCCAGGAAGGCGTCGGACTGGCCCAGGGCTTCGACGAGGCCGGGGGTGTCGGCTGTCATGGTAAAATTAACCTCATATGTGGCAAGATAAACTCAATTTTGGTCTTATTCGCAACAGGTATTTTTCGCCGATGGCGTAACACAGTGAAATTACGGCACACCAGCTCTGGCACGGCCCTTGCCTATGGAAAAACGTCGCGCGACATTTCGCGCACCGGAGGTATGCCATGGGTATTTTCAGTCGCTTCAAGGATATCATCAATTCCAACATCAACGCCATGCTCGACAAGGCCGAAGACCCGGAAAAGCTCATCCGGCTCATGATCCAGGAAATGGAGGAAACCCTCGTCGAGCTCAAGGCCGATTGCGCCCGCACCATGGCCCAGGCCGCCAAGTCCGGGCGTGGCTTGGACGCCGTGCGGGAACGCGCCGCCCGCTGGGGAGAGAAGGCCGAGCTGGCCGTGGACAAGGGCCGCGAGGACATGGCCCGTGAGGCGCTGATGGAAAAGCGCGCCCTGGAAGGCCGGGCCGCGACCCTGGCCGAAGAGCAGGCCGCCATCGCCGGCATGGTCGACGCCTACCGCGAGGACATCGGCCGGCTCGAGGAAAAGCTCGCCTCGGCCAAGGAACGCCAGCGCACGCTTCTCCACCGCCATCTGCGGGCCACCGGCAAGAAGCGCGTGCGTGAGGACATCTCCCGGGCCGATTCCGCCGAGGCCCTGCTGCGCTTCGAGGAATTCGAAAACCGCATCGAACGCATGGAGGCCGAGGCCGAGCTGGCCGGTTCGCCCGGCGTCACCCGCCGCCCGGCCGAAGGCGAATCCCTGGAAGCGCGCTTCGACCGCCTGGCCGCCGACGACGAAGTGGAACAGGAACTGGCCCGTATCAAGGCCCGCCGGGCCGAATAGGGAAGGGGGGAGATGGAATGCCTCCGGCGGCCGGGGGGAAACTTTTTTCAAAAAGTTTCCCCCCCGGACCCCCCTTCAAAAACTTTCAAAGGGGGTTCGGGAACGTGATGTCGCCCGGACCTCTTGACGGGGGGGAAAGGGAAGGTCAGCCTGGGACGATACAGCCGGCGGGCGTTGCCGGCGCATGAAGGAGAAAATGTGTACGGGCATCATGCATTTTTTTACGGGGGCGGCCATTTCCTCTGGCAAATCCTGCTCATCGTGGTGGTCATCGCGGCCATCGCCGCCCTGCGCCGTCGCCGTGACCGGGTGGAGCGGGCCGGACGCGATGCCGACACCGAGGCCGTGGCCCTGCTGGAAGAGGTCCAATCCACCCTGTCGCGGCTGGAAGACCGGGTCCGCAATCTGGAGACCCTGATGGAACGGGACGCGGACAAGCGAGGCAAGTCATGAGAAACCGTGGTTGCTGTAGCGGACGGCGGGACAGCCGCCGCATCGTAAGCCCTCCCCGCCCAGGCTTCGACCGGGGCGGCCGTCCCCGCCGCGAAGGCCTTTTCAGCGGCGGCTTCGCCTGGCTCGCCGGCTGGCTCGGGCTGCCGACCTGGGTGGTGCTGGCCTTTTTCGTGGTGCTCTTTCTCACCGTGGGCTGGCCGGCGCTGATCATCTATCTGGCCTGCGCGCTGCTCCTTCGCCCTGAACCGCAATACGCGGCCGAGCCGCGCACCATCGACGTCACCGGCGTCCGGCTGGACGCGCAGGCCCGTACCGTGCGCGACCGGGCCCAGGATCTCGAGGCGCGCATCGGCCGCCTGGAATCCCACGTGACCTCCAAGGAATTCGACTTCGACCGCCGCCTCGGCGAGACCGGGGGGAGGAAGTAGGATGCCGGGGGAGGGACCTTTTTGAAAAAAGGTCCCTCCCCCGGACCCCCTCCCCGAAAAACTTTCACGGGGGCGCGGGGGAATGTGGAAGCCTTGCCGGTAAGAAGGGCAATAAGGAAACGAAAATGATGGGACTGATTACGGCATTGGTCATGGCCGGAGCCACGGTGGTCGGGTTGGTGATCCTGGGGACCATTTTCCTGCTCGGCATCCGGCTGGTCCGCCCGGGCGCGCCCAAGCCCCGGGGCAATGATGCCGAGGAGGCGCAATTGCTCCAGGAAATCCACCGCAGTCTGTCCCGGCTGGAAGACCGCGTGGAAAACCTCGAAGCCCTGGTGCTCGATCCGGGGCGCGGCAGGGAGGACGGACAATGAGGCATTACAGCCAGTTGCGCTTAAGCCAGCTCTACCGCTCCCGCTCCGGCATGTTCCTTGGCGTGTGCAAGGGGCTGGCCCGTTTTCTGGACGTGCCGGTCTTCTGGATGCGGGTTTTTATCGTTATCCTGACCTTTTTCACGGGCGTGTGGCCCATGGTCGGGGCCTACCTGATCGCCGGTTTCGTCATCAAGCCCGAGCCCGTGCTGCCTCCTGACTCCGACGAGGAACGGGCTTTTTACGACGACTACGTCTCGTCGCGCACCCATGCCCTGGCCCGGGTCAAGCGCCGCTTCGACCGGCTGGATAAGCGCATCCGGCGTCTCGAAGACCACGTCACCTCGCGGGAGTTCGACTTTGACCGCCGCCTGCGCCGTTCCTGAAAAGGAAGAGATGCGAGAGGGGGACCTTTTTTGAAAAAAAGGTCCCCCTCTCGCGCTCTCCCCTCCCAAAGACTTTTAACGGTGACAAGCTGTTATCGTTAAAAGTCTTTGGAAAGGGGGTCCGGGGGGAGAACCTTTCTGCAAGAAAGGTTTCCCCCCGGTTCTCTCTTTCACTCTTAAGGCGTCGAGGCCCTAGGCGGGCAACCCCTGGGCCAACCGCCGTCCGAGTTCGCGGGCTTTTTCGCAGTCCTTGGGAAAGACTTCCTCGTGCCGTTTGGCCTTGGCCGCCGCGTCCCAGACCGTGGACAGGTATTTGGAATAGTCCGAGAATTGATAGGTGTCCGTGCAGCAAAACAGCTCGCAGGCCCCGAAGGTGTGGGCCATCAACCCGCGCATGCGCTTCATGAAGATGTCGTAGCCCCACTTGGGTATCTCTTCCTCGGGGACGTTCATTGTGTACACGAGGGCCGTCGGGATCTTGCGCGTGGAAAGTGACGCGTAGCCCGGGGTGTAGGTCAGGTAGGGGAAGGTCAGGCGCTCGAAAAACGACCGCATCATGCCGGTTTCCGCGCCGAAATAGATCGGCGTACCGCAGATGAGCGCGTCGGCTTGCCAGGCTTCCTCGAGAAGCGGCGTCAGGCCGTCCTTCACCGCGCAGCGCCCGTAGTTCTTGCCGCCGATCTTCTTGCACTCGAAGCAGCTGATGCAGCCCTTGTAGTCCAGCTCGTACAGGTGGACGAGCTTGGTATCCGCGCCGCCTTCCCTGGCCCCCTCGAGGGCGTTTTCAAGCAGGGTGGCGGTGTTCCATTTCTTGCGCGGGCTGCCGTTTATGGCCAGAATGTTCATGGGAACCTCCAATGTTGTACCGGGAGATTCCCTATTCTTACGGTCCGCTTTCCCCGCGCGCAATCAGGCACTCGTTCGTGCCTTAAGCACCTTGTGGGAAGAGGAAGGAAAATGCGAGAGGGGAACCCTTTTTGAAAAAAGGGTTCCCCTCTCGCGCTCTCCTCTCCCAAAAACTTCTAACGGTGACAAGCTGTTATCGTTAAGAGTCTTTGGAAGGGGGGCCCGGGGGGAAACCTTTCTGCAAGAAAGGTTTCCCCCCGGTTCCTTTCTTAAACCTATTCACTCATACGGCTGGAGACGGCGGCCCAGACGGCCTTGGCCACGGTGGCGACGTCGGGGGTGGCGTCGATGACGGCGTAGCGTCTGGGGTGCAGGCTGGCCAGGGCCAGGTAGCCGTCGCGGATGCGGGTATGGAAGTCGATGTCTTCGGCTTCGAACCGGCCTTCGGTGGCGCAGTTGCCGGTCTTGAGGTTGCGGGCCAGGGCGCGGCGCAGGCCCTGTTCCGGGTCGAGGTCGAGGAGGATGGTGCGCTGGGGCCAGGCGCCGGCCACAGCGATGTCGTTGAGTTCGTGGAGCATGGCCACGTCGAGGCCCCGGCCGTAGCCCTGGTAGACCACGGTGGAATCGGCGAACCGGTCGCACAGGACGATGTGTCCGGCGTTTTGGGCGGGGCGGATGACCTCGGCGATGTGCTGGGCCCGGTCGGCCAGGTAGAGGAACAGTTCGGCCCGGTGGTCCAGGTTCTTGGTCTGGGTGGAGAGCAGGATGGAGCGCAGCGTTTCCCCCAGGGGACAGCCGCCGGGCTGGCGCGTGGTGACGACGCTCTTGCCGGTCGCTTCCAGGGCGGACTTCAGGAGCGTGATCTGGGTGGACTTGCCCGAGCCTTCTATGCCTTCAAAGGTAATAAACATTGGGCGTCCTTTTCCCGGGGCTTGTTGTTTTTGGTCGGGGTTTCGCGCGGCGTTCGCGGCGGGTTGTAGAGGTAGCGTTCCAGGGTGCGCACGTAGGGCGACCATTGCCCGGGGTCCTCGGATTCGAAGGTGCCGAAGATCTGGTTCATTTTGGCGTCGATATTGTCGGCGAAGTGCAGCACGAAGGCTTCGGCGGTCTTGGGCCGCCGGGGCGAGCCGTATTCGTATTCGCCGTGGTGGGCCACCAGGATGTGCTTGAAGTGGAGCGCCAGTTCCGGCTCGATGTTGGATTTCCTGAGCAGCGGCTCGACCAGTTCCAGGGTGATGACGATATGGCCGAGCAGCCGGCCGGCGTCGGTGTAGTCCCGGGCCGGGCCGGAAGTGAGTTCCCAGGCCTTGCCCAGGTCGTGGCACACGGCGGCGGCGAGCAGGGTGTCGCGGTCCAGGGCCGGGTAGCGGTCGCAGATGGAAAGGACCAGCTGGGCCACGGAAAGCGTATGTTCGAGCAGACCGCCCCGGTAGGAGTGGTGGACGTTTTTCGCGCCCGGCGCTTCGATGAGCTTGTCCCGGAAATCAGGGTGGGACAGGACCTTGGCGCAGAATTTGCGCCAGGGGGCGTGGGATATTTCGGCCCGGCACAGTTCGGTGAGTTTTTCCAGCAGCCCTTCGGGCGGTTCGTCGCTCGAGGGCACGAACAGGGCCAGGTCCGGGGTGTATTCCTCGGGCGCGAGCACCCGCAACCGCTCGATGTTGACCTGCGGCCGGTCGCGGTAGGCTCCGACCTGTCCCTCGACAAAGGCGAACTGTCCGGCGGCCAGGTCGGCGTAGGACTGGGCGGCCGGACTCCATATCTTGGCTTCGATCTCGCCGGAAGCGTCCTGGAGGACGAGTGTCCAGAAGGGGCCGTTCTTTGCTTGTCCAAGCCGGGCCGCGCCGAGGAGGAACACGTCTGCGGCGGGCTGCCCCGGGACGAGGTCCTGTATGAACTGTGTTTTTTGGGTCACGGTGGTGTCGTTGCTGTTGCGGAAAGAAAGAAAATTGCCCGGCGGCGGGGCGGTTGTCAATCCCGGCTGCCTTGGGCATAGTGCCACGGCCGGGGGAAACGCTCCGGGGGAGTTGCCATGCGCATTTTGTTGACAAACGACGACGGCATCCAGGCCGTCGGCATCCGCGACCTCTACAAGGGACTCGTGGCCGCCGGCCATGAGGTCACGGTCGTCGCGCCCATATCCGAACAGTCGGCGGTGGGGCACGCCATCACCATCGCCATGCCGCTTCGGGTCAAGGAATTTTCGGAAAACGGCTTCAAGGGCCTGGGCGTTTCCGGCACGCCGGCCGACTGCGTCAAGCTGGCGCTCACGACCCTGTGCCCGGCCCCGCCGGACGTGGTCGTTTCCGGCATCAACGCCGGAGCCAACGTCGGGGTGGACATCATCTATTCCGGCACGGTCTCGGCCGCAACCGAAGGGGCGCTCATGGGCTACCCGGCCGTGGCCGTGTCCCATGACGACTACGCCCCGGTGAACCTGACCGGGCAAGGCCGCTATGTGGCCGATTTTCTGGCCAACCGTCCCTGGGAGGTCGCGCCGCCGCGTTGCGTGCTCAACCTCAATTTTCCGTCCTGCCCGGTGGACGAGGTCAAGGGACTGCGGCTGTGCCCGCCGACCTCCGCCGTCTATAACGACTGGTACGTCACCCGCCAGGACCCCCGCGGCCGGAACTATTACTGGCTGACCGGCGTCATTCCCCCCGATGCGCTCTCGCCCGATACGGACCGGGCCATTCTCACGGAAGGCTACGTCACGCTCACGCCGTTGCGTTTCGACTTCACGGACAGGGACACCATGGAGCGTCTGGCCGGCCGCGTGCGCGCCGCAGCGGGAGGCCAGGCCGGCTGATGGTTGCTTTTTTCTCCTGTTGGGGCATGATGCAAAACGTGACAGGTACTGTGTTTGGCCTGCCGGATCACGTCACGACGTTCGCGCCGCTTCAGTCGGCGGGCGTCTCTCCGGCATAGCCGCGCGGCGTGCGCCGTGTGTTTTTTGGCCAGGCAACACGCACCGGGATCGGCATGAACATCCTGATCGTGGACGACTCCGACTCTTCCCGCCTGCTGCTGTCCACCATTCTCAAGGGGGCCGGCTACGTCGAGCCGTTATGCGCCGGTTCGGCCGGCGAGGCCTTGGCCCTGCTCGACGAGCGGTGCCGCAAGTACGATGCCCCGGACGTGGACCTCGTGCTCATGGACGTGGTCATGCCGGACATGGACGGCATCGACGCCACCCGGCTGATCAAGGCCGATCCGCGCCTTCGCGACATTCCCGTCATCATCGTCACGGTCAAGGACGAGGCCGGCAGCCTGGAGCGCGCCTTCGAGGCCGGGGCCATGGATTTTCTGGCCAAGCCCGTCAACAGCATGGAGCTGCGGGCGCGGGTCCGCTCGGCCCTGCGGCTCAAGGAAGAGATGGATCAGCGCAAGGCCCGCGAACGCGAGCTCGAGGCGCTCACCCGCAAGTTCGAACAGCTCTCCAACCAGGACGGGCTGACCGGCGTGCCCAATAGGCGTTGCTTCGAGGACGTCTTCCACAAGGAATGGCTGCGGGCGCGGCGTGAAGGCATGCCGCTTTCGGCGCTCATGATCGATATCGACTTTTTCAAGAACTACAACGACACCTACGGCCATCTGCAAGGCGACCTGTGCCTGCGGCAAGTGGCCGAAGCCATCGAGGCGGCGCTGAAGCGGCCGGGCGATTTCGTGGCCCGCTACGGCGGCGAGGAGTTCGTGGCCTTGCTGCCCGGCACCGACCTGGCCGGGGCCCTGTCCATCGCCGGACTGATCCGGGGCAACGTGCGCGCGGCGGCCATCGAACACGCCAGTTCCCCGGTGTCGGAAATCATCACCGTCAGCATCGGCATCTCGGGCATCGTTCCCAACAAGGACATGGAGCCAGAAGCGCTGCTCGCCGCTTCCGACGCGGCCCTCTATCAAGCCAAAAGCGGCGGCCGCAACCGCGTCGAAGTCCGCCCCCCCGCGTAACGCGGCGACGAAGAAGAAACGCCTCCGGCGGCCAGGGGGAAACTTTTTGAAAAAAGTTTCCCCCTGGACCCCCTTCAAAAACTTTCAACGGGGATAACGCTTAAAGTTGAATCATAACGATCTGTTATGGTTTGATAGGCGTTGTTGTATTCGATGGGGACGGCTTGATTCCTCATCCTTTTGCAAGAGAAGATCATATGCGGGGGGAGGGAAGACCGCATACGGGGCAAGAGTTATGAGCATCCCACTACGTAGCGTACGCAAGGGATCGCTCCCGTATATGGCGCGGGTGGCCTGGGCCGGCGGACGGGGGAGCGAACGCGAAGGCGTATTCTTCGAATATGCGCCGCGCGCGGCCGCTCCCCCGTCCGCCGGCCGTCAACCGACCCATAGGGAAAAAGCCTCACCGCAATGACGGGGAATCGCATGAAACGGATGCCGATGCTGCCTGTCTTGTTGCTCACGGTGTTGGCCGTGGCGGGCTGTTTTGCGCCCAAGGCCCAGGAGGCGGCCCGCAACTGGCGGCCGCTCGGGGTCGGCGGGCTGACCCTCGATGCGCTGCTCGCCGTTTCTCCTTGCGTGAAAAACGTGGTCTGGGAGACGTTCGCGGGCGATCCCGGCCAGACCGTGGTCCGGGCCTCGGTGGAATACGATCCGGCCCGGGCGGCGACCGGCTGCCCGAAGCTTGAGAAGGATGACGCCCTGGCCAAGCGGCTTTTTTTGATCCTCGATCTGGCCGTGACCGCCGCTACCGGCGACGTGGCCTTTCTGGCCGCCAAGGCGCAAGCCTACAACGCGGACGGCTACTTCGAGGAATACTGGCTCGATATCGGCGTGGTGGCCGACATCGCGGCCAAGGCCTTTCCCATTCCCTGCGCCGACATCGTCCTGCCCGTCTATTTGCGCTGAAGGCCGACCGGGCTTTCGCGGCGCGCTACTTGCCCTTGCTGATCTTGATGGCCTCTTCCAGCTCCTCGAAGGTGGGGCGCTTGTGGATGGGGATGGCCCGGCGGCCGGCCTCCAGGGCCACGGGCGGCGGGTTGCCGCCCACGAAGGCCGTCAGCGACGCCTTGGCCGTCAGCAAGATGGCCTCGGTTTCCTTGGCCCGGTGCTCGATGTTGGTGGCGATGGGCGCGACGAAGCCGTAGGCCATGAGCACGCCGAGAAACGTGCCGACCAGCGCCGCGCCGATGCTGTGGCCGAGCACTTCGGCCGGCTCGTTGATCTTGCCCATGGTGAGAACGACGCCGAGCACGCAGGCCACGATGCCAAGGCCCGGCAGGGCGTCCGCGGTCTTGGAAATGGCGTGGGACGGGACGAGCTCCTCGTGCACCGTGGCTTCGATGTCCGCGTCCATGATGCTCTCGAATTCGTGGGCTTCGATATTGACCGTGGAGAATATCCGCATGGTGTCGCAGATAAAGGTCAGCACTTCGTGGTTTTTCTTGTTTTTGGCGAAGTTGCTGAAAATGGGGCTTTCCGCCGGCCGTTCCACGTCTTTTTCGATGGCCACCAGTCCTTCGCGGCGGATTTTCATATAAAGCCCCGACAGGGTGGTGAGAAGCTCCAGGTAGTAGGCCTTGCTGGTGGTCATGCCGCCGAAGATGGACAGCGCGCCCTTGAAGGTGGCCCCGAGCACGTCCTTGGGGGCGCTTAAGACCAGCTGGCCCAGCGCGCCGCCGCCGATCATGAGCATTTCCGGCGGGGCGGCCGAAAGAAGCAGATCGAAATTGCCTTTTTCCAGGATGAAACCGGCCAGGATGCAGCCGATGACGATGAGGATGCCGATGATTGCGAACATAGTTTCGCCCTGGAGTCGCCGCGCCTAGAACTGGCTCTCGGTCGACCGGTCGTAAAGGTTGTCGATCTGCTGCTCCAGGACATCGCCAACGCTCGGCGTCTTGGGCGTGACCACGGCCTTGCTCTTTTCCACGCCGCCTGTGCCGTCGTCGGCGCCGGGGCTCCCCGCGCCGCCCGCGCCGCCCGCGCCACCCACGCCGCCGACGGCCTTCTCGCCGGGTTTGGGCTGCCGGTAGAGCAGGAGGCTTATGCGGCGGTTTTTCGGATCGTACAGATTGCCGGGAACATAAGGCCTGGTGTCGGCATAGCCGGTAACCGCGGCCACCTGGTCGGGGGAGAGGCCCTGCTGGATCATCATCCGCCTGGCCGCGAGCGCCCGACCGGCGGAAAGGTCCCAGTTGGTGTAGGTGCCGGAATAGCGGTAGGCGTCGGTATGGCCCTCGATGGCCACCTTGACGCCTTCCTTTTTGATGACGTCGGTGACGGCGGCCAGGATGCGCTTGGCGTCGGGCAAAAGCGTCACGCCGCCGAGGTCGAACAGCGGCCGGTCGGCCTTGTCCATGATCTCGATGCGCACCTTGTCGTTGCTCTGGGTGACGGACACCTGGCCGGCCAGCTCCGGGACGTCCTTTTGCAGGGCCTGTTCGAGCTGTCCTTCCAGGGCCTTGGCCGCGGCGTCGGCCTTGGCCGCCGCTTCGGCCCGTCGCTTGGCCTCGAGGCGCTTGCCGCCGTCGAGGTCGCCGGTATCCTGCCCCGCGCCGCCGGAGGGCTCCTTGCCGCCCCGGTCGATGGCCACGTCCGGGCGTTCGTCCTGGCTGCCGACGACGACGGCCGGCGGGCCGAGCCCCCCGGAATCGAGCAGCTGGGACGAGGGGCCGGGGTTCTGGAACAGGCTGAAGTCGTTGAAGTAGGAGGCGAGCTGTTCTTTTTTTTCCTGGGGCACCATGTTTAAAAGCCACATCAGCAGGAAAAAGGCCATCATGGCCGTGACCAGGTCGGCGTAAGCGACCTTCCACGAGCCGCCGTGGGCGCCGCCCGCGACCTTTTTCACCCGCTTGATGATGATGTTGGCTTTCTGCCCCTGTTCCGCCATGGGACCTCCGTCCTAGCCCTATCGGCCGATTCGGCCGAACCGTTTAGGGATCGGATGCTTGAGCATAAAACTACGCATCCCCCGCGCAAAGGGCAACCGCCCGGACGGAAACGCGGCGCCCAACGCGAAAAGGGCGAGGGGATAACCCCCCGCCCGAGAAAAAAAGGCGTGATACGCGCGAAAGGCTACTGGGTGGTGTCGGAAGCCGGTACGACCAGCACCCGGGTCTTGACCTGCTTGTTGCGCAGGTACTTCTCGAACTTCACCACGCCGTTGACCAGCGCGAACAGGGTGTAGTCGCGGCCCATGCCCACGCCCTCGCCGGGGTGGAACTTGGTGCCGAGCTGGCGCACCAGGATGTTGCCGGCGACGACCTGCTGGCCGCCGAAGCGCTTGACGCCGCGCCGCTGTCCGGCGCTGTCGCGGCCGTTTCTGGAACTGCCGCCCGCTTTTTTATGTGCCATGTCGGGGCTCCTTAAAACTGCGGCCTAGGCCTGGATGGACTGCACCTTAAGCGTGGTGTAGCTCTGGCGATGGCCTTGCTTTTTATGGGAATCCTGCCGGCGGCGCTTGTGGAAGACCATGATCTTCTTGCCTTTGACGTGCCCGGCAACCTCGCAGGTCACGGCCGCGCCGGCAACATAGGGCGCGCCCACCTTGACCTCGGGGCCGCCAACCAGCAGCACCTTGTCCAGAACGTATTGGGAGCCGGCTTCGGCCGGAAGCAGGTCCACGGTGATGGTGGCCCCTTCCTGGACCTTGTATTGCTTGCCGCCAGCCATAACGATTGCGTACATGGGTTTGACCTCCGATAGGGAAGAGGCGCTTTTTACATTGCCCCGGGGGGTTGGTCAAGCCCTTTTTCTTCGTCCGGGGCCAATCCGGCCTGGCGCTTGGCCTGCCTTGCCCGCAGCAGGTCCAGGACGGAGATGTCCACCCGCAGGTTGCCCCGGCCGCGCCCCAGCTCGATTTCCGGCTTGGCGTCGCCGTGAAAGTCCGAGCCGCCCGACACGCCGAGTCCCAGCTTGCGGGCCAAGGCCAGATATTCCAGGGTCTGGGCCTGGGAGTGCTCGGGATAGAAGGCCTCGATGGCGTCGAGCCCGAGATCGCGGTAGCGCCCCGCCGTCTCGGCCAGCGCCGGCCCGGCCAGCCCCAGGATGTAAGGGTGGGCCAGCACGGTCAGCCCGCCTTCGCCGTGGATCAGCTCCACGGCCCGGCCGAAGGTCAGCTTGTCCTTGGGCACGTAGGCCCGGCCGTAGGTCCCGAGGTAGCGGGTGAACGCCTCCTTGAAGCTCGTCACCGCGCCCATGGACACGAGGACCTGGGCGATGTGCGGCCGTCCGACCGCTCCCCTGGCCAGGGCCGTGACCGTGTCGTATTCGATGGGAATGCCGCATTCGCGCAGCTTGTCGAGGATGCGGCGGTTGCGGTCGTGGCGGCGGCTGCGCAGGTAGGCCAGCGCCTCGGCCAGGGGGCCGGGGGCGTCGGGCAGGAAAAGGCCCACCAGATGCACCGACCTGTCGCCGTCGGCCACGGACAGTTCGACTCCGGACACCACGTCCACGCCGTATCTCTCGCCGGCGGTCCGGGCTTCGGCCAGTCCCTCCAGGGTGTCGTGGTCGGTGAGCGCCACAGCGGCGAGGTTTTTTTGCGCGGCCAGGGCCACCAGGTCCCCGGGGGCGAACGTGCCGTCGGAGGCCGTGGAATGCGTGTGCAGGTCAATAAGCGCCATGAAGTCAGCATAGCCCGGCGCGGCGACATTGTGAACCTCCGTTGCGTCCGGCCTTCGATTTGGCTATCACTGGCCCACACTCTCGCAAAGGAGACGCCCTGTGACCATTAATCCCGATCTGCTTACCATTCTGGCCTGCCCCAAATGCAAGGGCGAGCTTACGGTTCTCGGCGAGGGCGAAGGCCTTGCCTGCAAGCCCTGCGGCGTTGTCTACCCGGTGCGCGACGACATTCCCATCATGCTCGTCGAGGAAGCCGTGCCCCAGGCCGAGTGGGATGCCGGCAAACGTTCGGTCAAGGATTGATGCAAAAGCCCGGGGAGGTTTCCCCCGGCTAAATGGAGCCGCGCATGGCCAAGCTGCATTGGAGCCCGTGGATGGCCCTGTCCGAAATCCGGGCGGAGGCCGAGGGCATCGCCCTGGAACCGGCCGGCATGAAAGAGGCCGCCTATGCCTGGCAGCCGGTGGCCGACGTGATGGAAACGGCCGAGGATTTCCGCGTCGTGCTGGAACTTCCGGGCGTGGCCCGCGAGGATGTTTCCGTGGAGGCCCGGGGCCGGTTTCTGGTGGTCGAGGGCCGGCGGGCCTTTGAAAAGGATGCCTGCGGCGTGTACCAGATCCTCGAACGTTCCTACGGTCCGTTTTGCCGTCGGTTCGCCCTGCCCAAGGGCGTGTCCCGGGCGGAGATCACGGCCGTGATGAAGGACGGGGTGCTGGAGATCGTCGTGCCCAAGGTCCGGCCCGAACGCCTGCGCCGCCGTATTCCCATCAACTGACGGCCGGTTTTCCGCCGTTTTCCCTTTCCTTTCGCATTTCCCGCCCGGAGGCTTTTCGTGCGACGTCTTTTCCCGTTTTCTTTTTGCGTTCTGGCCCTCGTGTGCGCCGCGACGCCGGCTCTGGCCGGGCGCGAGGCCCGGGTGACGCCCGTGGTCACGGCCGTTCGCGCCGTGGCCCCGGCCGTGGTCAACATCACGGCCGCCCGCACCGTGGAGCGCCGGGGCCCGGCCATGGGGCCCTTTTTCAATGACGAGTTTTTCCGCCAGTTCTTCGGACCGGGATTTGGCGGTCCCCAGCGCGAGACCCAGGAAAGCCTGGGCTCGGGCGTGATCATCGACGGGGCCAAGGGACTCGTTTTGACCAATGCCCACGTCATCGCCGGCGGCGCGTCCATCAAGGCCCGGCTTCTCGACGGACGGGTCCTCGACGCCTCCCTCGTCGGCTCGGACCCGGATTTCGACGTGGCCGTGCTGCGCCTCAAAACGGGCGGCAAGAACCTGCCCCAGGCGACCATGGGCGACTCCTCCGACATCATGATTGGCGAGACGGCCATCGCCATCGGCAACCCCTTCGGCTACACCAACACCGTGACCACGGGCGTGATCTCGGCTGTGGGGCGTTCGCTCAAACACGAAGGCGGGGCCTACGCCAACCTCATCCAGACCGACGCGGCCATCAATCCCGGCAACAGCGGCGGTCCGCTGGTCAACCTCGCCGGCGAGGTCATCGGCATCAACATGGCCATCCAGGCCGGGGCCGAGGGCATCGGCTTCGCCATCCCCATCAACAAGGCCCGCCGTGTGGTGGAACAGATCGTCGGCGGCCACGGCGTGACCCCGGCCTGGCTCGGCCTGTCCGGCCAGGACGTGGACGCGCGCCTGGCCCGCTACTTCGAGCTGGACCGGCCGCGCGGCATGCTCGTGACCGAAGTGGCCGAGGGCTCGGCGGCGGCCAAGGCCGGGCTGCGCCGCGGCGACCTCATCACCGCCGTCGGCAACACGGACATCGACGACAAGGACCAGTACCTCGGCATCCTGCGCACCTCGCCCGTGGGCGACGCGCTCAGCCTGACGGTGCGGCGCGGCAAGGGCGAAACGCGCCTTTCCGCCGTGCCCACGGCCTTTACGGACAAGGAAGCCGTGGCCGTGGCCGGACAGCGCTGGGGACTTTCCGTCTCGGTCGGCAAGGGCGTCACCGTCACCGGCGTCACGCCCGGCTCGCCGGCGGCCAAACTGGGCCTGCGCCCGGGAGATGTGCTGGTGCAGATCGGCGGGGAAAAGCTGGCCGGACAAAAGGAATTCACCCGGGCCGTGTACCTCTCGCGCATGAACCGGCAGGTCATCATGCTGATCGAACGCGGCGGCCGCGGCTACTACGCCCGCATGGGCGTTGTATAGGAGAGGGGGATGATGCGAGAGGGGGA
>NZ_AECZ01000037.1 GCF_000179555.1 Solidesulfovibrio fructosivorans JJ] | reverse complement strand
CGAAGCCCATAAAGAGTTTTTTTGGAGGGTGGGGGTCCGGGGGAGGGGACCTTTTTTTGCAAAAAAAGGTCCCCTCCCCCGGTTCCTGCCTACGCCAAGGGACGGCCCAGGGCGCGTTGGATGGATTCGATGAGGTCTTTGATTTTGAAGGGCTTGGGGAAGAAGTCGTGGACCTGTCCCCGGAAGGCTTCGATGGCGGTATCGAGGTGGGCGAAGGCGGTGATCATGATGACCTGGATATCGGGATAGAGGCTTTTGACGGTCTTGAGCAGTTCCATGCCGTCCATGCCTTTCATCTTGAAGTCCGTGACGATCAGGTCGAAGGGCGTTTCCTCGAGCCTGGCCAGGGCGGGGGCGGCGGACAGGAACGTTTCCACTATGCAACCGTGCTTGGTCAGGTGGATGCGCAGCATATCGCCGACCACTTTCTCGTCGTCGATGATCATGATTCTAGGCGGTTGCGCTTGCATGGGATTCCTCCGTGGGGATCAGGGCCGGCAGGTCGATGAAGCAGGTGGTACCGGCGCCGACCGTGCTTTCCACCCGCAGCCGTCCCTGGTGGTTTTTGACGATGCCGTAGCTGACCGAGAGCCCGAGCCCGGTGCCTTCGGTGCCTTTGGTGCTGAAGAACGGATCGAAGATATGGGGCAGGACGTCGGGCGGGATGCCTTTGCCGGTATCGGACACCACGATGCGGGCCGTGCCGTCGTCGGCGCGGGTGGCGATGCGCAGGCCGCCGCCCGGGCTCATGGACTGGATGGCGTTGGTGATGCAGTTGATGAGCACCTGGTGCATTTGCGACACGTCGGCCTTGACCATGGGCGAGTCCGGGGCGAGGTCCAGGCGCAGGTCGATGTTGGAGACGTGAAGCATGTTGCGCACCAGCGGCAGCGTGCCCTGCACGAGGTCGTTGAGGCATATCTGGCGCATGCTGGCCGTCTTGGGCTTGGAGAAGTCGAGCAGGTTGGTGACGATGCCGTGGATGCGGCCGCATTCCTCCTGGATCTGCCGCATCATGTCCTTGCGGTCGGCCGGGGACAGGTCCTCGTCCAGGGTCTCGAAGGTCTCGGCCATCATGGAGATGTTGTTGACGGGGTTGGTGATCTCGTGGGCCACGCCGGCGGTCAGGGTGCCGAGAGAGGCGAGTTTTTTCGATTGCAGGATCTCGGCCTCGCGGGAGCTCAGGCGCTGCGACATGCTGTTGACGGCCCGGATGACCGAGGCGAGTTCGTCCTTGCTGTGGGGCTCTTCGATGCTCTCGAACTTGCCCTCGGCGATGGCCCCGGCCAGCCGCTCGACCTTAGCCAGGGAAAGCAGCACCTTGCGGAATAAAAGCGGCGCGGCCAGCACGGCGGTGCAGACCACGGCGGCCAGGGACACGGTCATGGTGCGCCGGGACAGGGCGATGATCTCGCTCACCTGCTCCCGTTCGCGGCTGACCAGGGCGGTGGAGAATTCCCGCAGGGCCCGGCCGGCTTCGCGCATGGACTGTTCCGTTTCCGGGCCGGCATTGCCGCTGGCGGCGGCCTTGTCCACGGCGGCGGCGTAGGCGTCCAGGCGGCGTCGCAGGGCCAGGTAGTTGCCTTCGCCCGCCCCGCGCACGATGCGGTCGCGGGATTTGGCCAGGGTGTCGCGGGTCTCCTCGATCTTGCTCGCGATCTCCCGCAGCGCGCCCTTGTCCTTGAAGAGAAACAGGTTTTTTTCCGACAGCCGCATCTCCAGGAAATCGGCGTTGAGGTCGTCCTGGACTTCCACGAAGCGCAGCTTGTCCACCACCCGGTTCATGTCGTTTTGGGCCAGCAGGGCCAGGACGAGGATGAGCGCGAGGCTCACGCAACTGCCGACGATTAGCTTGGTCTTGATTTTCATGCCGCGTCCCCTTCGGGGTCCATGCACCGGGGCGTGCGCACCGGTTCCTTGCGCACGGGCCAGTACCAGAGCAATCCGTCGACGATCATGGCCACGCCGGCGACGACCAGCAGCCAATCCACGATGGACAGGGCGCCGGTCGCAAAATAGCGCAGTAAGCCGAGCCCGAGGCCCAGGATGGCCACGCCGGTGCGGATGAAGGCCAGGCCGGTGCGGGCCCGGGCGGCGATGGTACGGTAGCAGGCGCAGACCGTGCGCTGGGCGGCCAGGACGTTGCGTTCCCGGGCCAGATGGATGCGTTCCGGCGCGCCGGAGGCGATTTCGAGGATGGTGGCGTGGTTTTCGAGCATGTCGCCGAGGCGCGCCAGCATGGTGTGCTTGGAAACCGGACGTGGCCGGCCGGGCTCCTCGATGAAGTGGTATTCCTCCAGAAACTGGAGCGCGGCGGCCGAGACCTCGACCAGGGTCTGGATGCCGGGCAGGCGGTGCCGCGACAGGCGAAGGCGCAGGTAGGCCCGCACGGCAAAGGCGGCCAGGATCAGGCCGATGGCCAGTCCGGCGACGTCGAGGGCCGTCTGCCCGGGCGTTTTGGCCGAGCGCAAGAGCGTGTTGCCAAGGGCCGTGAGCCCGAGGCCGAAGCGCATGACGTTAAGCCAGGTGCGGCCCGTGGCCATGTCCGTGCGCCAGCAGGCCAGGCGCGTGCGCCAGTGGGCCATGGTGTTGCGCCAGTAGGCCAGATTGGTGCGCACGACGCCGACCGGCGCGCCGGTCACGGACGGGGCGAAGTCGGCGGCCAGCCGGCGCAGGTCGAGCGGGGCGGCCGGCACGAAGCGCAGGGCGTATTCGGGAAAGGCGGTTGCGGCCGCTTCGCGCATGGCGGCGTCGTCCGGGCTCGTCGCGGCCACGACCACGGCGTTGTCGTCGCAAAGGGCGACCGGCAGCCAGTCGGCCCTGGCGAAGGCTTCGGCCGGGACCCGGGCCAGAAGCAGCGGCGGAATGCGCAGGCGTTCGTCGAAAGCGAGGGAGGTGGCGGCATCAGGCGACATTGTCCCCTCCCAATCCGGCGCTGGCCCGGCCCCAGGTTTCTTCGGGCATGGTGTAGTCCGGTACGGCCAGTTCGAAGTCCGCCGTGCACACGTTCGTGGCCTTCCTGGCGCGTCTGGCCGCCAGGGTGGCGCGCAGGCCGTCGGTAAGCAGCATGACGCCGCCGGCAATCAGCACGAGGTTGAAGATGGTCCAGCCGGTCGAACCCGTGCCGAACCAGGCGAGCAGGCCCAGGCCGACGGCCACGGCGTTGTTGCCGGTGCGGATCAGCGAAAGTCCGGTGCGGCCCCGGGCCATCTGGGTGCGCAGCCTCGCCAACACGTTTCGTTCCTCGGCCAGGGTGGTGCGCGTCAGCGCCAGCCCGGTGGACCCGAGCACGCCCGGCGCGGCCTCCGGCCAGGAGGGGGGGGGCGTCTCCGGGTTCGGGGGCGGCGCGGCCTCGGGCGAAGCCATGGTGCGGGGACTCGGGCAGGCGGCGGCCCGGCAGACGGCGTCCTGGCACATGCGCCCGGCCCGTCTGGCCGGCAGGTACCAGGCGAGCCCTTCCAGGGCCATGATCGTGCCCACGCCGATAAGGCCGAAGCTGGCCACGTCCCAGGGGCCGTGGTGAAACTGGCGGATCATGGCGATGCCGACGCCGGAGACGCCGATGCCGGTGCGCCCAAGGGCCAGACCGGTGCGGGAGCAGGCCATGACCGAACGCAGTTCGGCCAGCGTGGTGCGCTCCAGGGCCAGGCTTGTGCGGTCCATGGCCAGAAACCGGCGGCGGGCCGTGGGCGAGAGCAGGCCCCAGGCGGCGCGAAGGGCCCTGGCCCCGGGCACGGCCGGCAGCCAGCGGAAGCACGGCCAGAGCGGATCGGCGGACACGGCCAGAATGCCGGTGTTGCCAAGCTCCGGATCGGGCAGGGGAACGGGATCGGGCATGCCCCGGTGGGAGGCGCGTCGGGCCGGCAGGTACCAGATGACGCCGTCGACAATGAAAAAAATGCCGGCGCACAGGATAATGGCCTCGAGCGGCAAGGTGTAACCCAGGCCGAGGACCCGCAGCAGCACCAAGACCACGGTCAAAAAGGCGATGCCCGTGCGGAACATGGCCAACCCGGTGCGGCCCCGGGCCAGGGTGGTGCGAAACCCGGCCAGAAACGAACGGCGCGCCGCCAGATAGGTGCGCACCTTGGCCAGATCGGTGCGGGATGCCTCGGGCGGAAAGCCGGGGCACACGTCCAGGGTGTTGTTGAGGATATGGCGCACGATGGCCGGGTCCGCCGCGACGAGGCGCGCGTCGGCCACGCCGAGGGCCGCCTTGGCGGTGGCCTCCAGGGCGTCGTTTACGCGGGCGGCCCAGATGACGGCCGTGTCGCCGTCGCTTGCGACCGGGACCCACAGTCCTTCGCGCATGGCGGCGAGCGCCCCCCGGCCGCGAAAGGCCTTGGGCACGGCGAAATCTTCGTCCGGACCGGCCGGATCGAAGGTCTCCGGCGTGAAAATCCTGTCGGTCATGCCCCCTCTCTTGCTGCTTCCCGCGCCGGGGTGTCGGCGGGTATGGCTGTTTCCTCGGCCTGGGCCCAGAAGGCGGCGGCCGCTCGGGCCGGGGCGTCATCATCGGTCATGGCCGCGTCCAAAAGCCGCATAAAGGACAGCAGGCGGCCGAGCAACACAAGTCCCTTGGCGGCGTCGTCGCCGGAAACGTCGGTCAGGTTTGCGGTGACGAGGTCACCCCGCCTGTCGACGTAAAATCCGGCCGCACCCAGGATATCGGCCAGGCAGGTCGCCCGGCGCTCGCGAAGCGGCGTGGCCGCGCCGCCGCCCTTGACCCGCAGCCGCGCGTAATTGCCGCGCGCCCTCGGGCCGCACACGGCGTCGATCATGGCGAAATGAAATTCCACCCGGGCGTTGACGTTGACGTAGTCCCGCGCCGCCAGGGCGTAGTTGGGTTCGCCCACGGGCCTTTTGCCGCGCGCGTCGGTGATCCCTCTTCCCATGACCCCACCCACGTCACGGCCGCCGGGACCCGAGGGCGGCGCGGCGTAGGGCGTCGCCTGGGCGTTGAGCCCCTGCCACAGGGCGGCCAGGGGGGCGCTCGTCACGTCGTCCGGGGTGATGAATCGATCGGTCGCTCCCTCGCGCACGCCGCCGCCGAGGTCGATGACCATGACCTCGAAGGGCGCGTCGCCGCGCAGAATGCGCACATGGGAAAAGGCCTCGTCCAAAAGCTCGTCCCCGGCCTCGAACAGGGCCAGGATGGCCGCCTCGTGGGCGAAGCGGATGATGTCGTGGAGGCTTTGGCATTCCACGGCCGAAAAGGTGGGGCCGTAGGCGTCGGTGAGGTTTAGGGGCACCGTCAGTTCGCGCACCCTGACCCGGCCGGGCGTCAGGGCCACGCGCGGGGCCTTGGCCGTTTCCGGGCGCGGCGCGGCGAGCAGGTCGGAGAGCTCGCCCACGGCGGCGGGCACGGGAAGGACCGCTCCGGCCGTGGCGTCCAGCACCGCCGGCACGCCGTCCGGAATGGCGCTCACGGCTCCGGCGGCCCGGGTGAGCATGGGCCGGTCCAGTTCCCGGGCCACGGTGGACAGGTGATCGGTGGGGTTGCCCCCGGCCGCGACCACGCCCTGCCAGGAGGGGAGCAACCGGGCCGCCTCGGGCGTGGCCGCCGCGAGCACGGCGATGACCGGGCCGCAAACGGGGGCGTCGAGGTCCTCCGGGCCGCGCACATGGCGGGTGTGGCCCAGGCATCGGCCGGGACAGGCGGCCATGCCGCCGTGGAAATAGGCGTTGCCGGAGGTGGCGGGTGCCGCGCCCCCGGCCTGCCCGGTCAGGCGCACCGGCCGGGACTGGAGGACGCGCAGCTCTCCCGAGGCGGTCACGGCCCACTCCATGTCCTGGGGAGCCCCAGCCAGGGCCTCGGAGGCCAGCCCCAGCCGGCACAACCGGGCGAGGACCTCGGGCGGGATGACCGGTCGCTCCCGCTCGTCTTCCGGCACGGCCTCGCGGCGCACGCCCCCGGCCGGATCGGGCACGGCCCGGATGGTCTTTGTCGCCGGCCGGCCGGCCACGTCGGCGAGGTCGTCGCGGGAGACGCGGAAAATATCGGTCGGGGCCTCGCCGTCCACGGCCAGGATGCCGAGGCCGGGCACGGCCGAGACCAGCATGCGCCCGGAGGCGGGGCGCACCGGGTCCAGGGTGAAGAGCACGCCGGCGCCCACGGCCGGCACCATCTCCTGAACGAGCACGGCCATGTCGCAGGCGGCGGCGGGAAGTCCGGCCTGCAGGCGGTAGGCCACGGCCCGCTGGCCGAAGACCCCGGCCATGACCTCAAGGAAGCCGCGCTCCAGTGTGTCGGGGGTGAGGTTGAGGACGGTGACGTACTGGCCGGCGAACGAGTGCTCCAGCGTGTCTTCGGTCAGCGCGCTGCTGCGGGCGGCCAGCCTGGCGGAGCCGTTTGCGGCCAGCTTTTCCCCGGCCTGGCGCAGGTCTTCGCGCAGCCAGTCGGGAAGGGGCGCGGCCATGACGGCCTCGCGGGCCTTTTCACAGGCCTCGGCCAGACCAGGGCCTTCGGAACCGGCGGCGTGGAGCATTTTGCGGATGCGCGCCTCGAGGCCGCTTTCGCGCAGAAAATCCCGGCAGGCTCGGGCCGTGACCGCGAATCCGTCCGGCACGGGAAAGCCGTTTTGCCTAAGTCGCGACAGGCTTGCCGCCTTGCCGCCCACGCGCTCGGTGGCAAGGTCGCGACCGAGCGGCTGGCACGACGGCTGGCGGGCCGTCTCCTCCATGGTTTCGAGAGCGGCGCGAAGGGCCTCTTCCAGGCGCAACTGCCGGGCGTAGAGGAGTTGATGCCCGCCGTCGGTCAGGCGGCTCACCCCGTCGACCAGCTCGAAGGTCACGGCCTGCAAGTCCTCCACAAGGCCGGTCAGCTCGGCTGTGGACGCCCCGGTTTCCAGGGCCGCCTCGACCCTGGCCAGCCGGTCGAGGGCGCGTTCGTTGTTGGCGAGCAGGATGCGGAAGGTGTGGTAGCGCACCTTGAGCGCGTCCAGGGCGGCCCGCCGCCTGGCCTCGCGCCGGTCCTTGAGCGCCCGCCAGGGAGTCCACATCACGCGCTTCTCCCGGCGGCTTCGAAATCGGCTTCCAGCGCGTCCACGTCGTCCGGGCCGGAAAGCCCCACGTCGCGCTGGCGGGTAAAGGCGGTCAGCCGGCCGAGCAGGGTCAGCGCCGCTTCCGCGACCTCGGCCTCGACCATCTTGAGCCGGGCCACCACCAGGTCGCCTTCGGCCGAGGCCTTGAAATCGAACCGGGACAGCAGGCGCAGCAAAAAGGCCGCCCGGGCCGCCCGGGCCGTGGCGTGGGCCATGCCGCCCACGAACCGGAAGTAGACGGAGTTCTTGTCCGGATTGTCGCCGCAGTAGGCGTCCACCACGCTGAAGTGGTAGCCCAGGCGCAGGCTGATGTTGCAATACGAGCGGGCGGCGATGGCCAGATTGCCGCCGGACTTGCCGGTCATGCCCGTCATGGCGGCCATGGTGCGGTCCATGCCGCCGAGAATTTCTCGCAGGCCCACCCGGGCCGGAGCCTGGTCCCACATGCCCGGGGAGACGACGCCGTTAAGGAAAGCGCGAAGCGGCCGGCTGCGGACCGAATCGATCCCCTCGACGCCGGGGGTGAGCCCGCCGCCGATGTCGAGCACGCGCAAAAAAAGCGGCACGGGCAGGGCCAGCGGCTTGGCCAGGGACTGCGACACCCCGGCCAGGCGCATCTCGGCCAGGGCGGTCACGGCCTTTTCGTGGGAAAAATGGATGAGGTCGTGGAAGGTGCGGCAGCCTTCCTCGGTGAAACCCGGCGCGTCGGGATCGGTCAGGTTGAGCCCGGCGATGCGGCGCAGAAGCCGCCGCAGGGTCAGGTATTCGGGGTCGTCCGGGTTAAGCCCGGCCTCCGTGGCGACGCGGCCGGGGCTGGCCCCCTTGCGCACCTCGCCCATCTCGGCGTCCACGGTGACGACCAGGCCCTCGGGCAGGGCGGCAAGCGCCCCGGGCAGGCCGAAAAGGGCCGGTGTGCGAAATTCGCGGGCCACGGCGGCCAGATGCCCGGCCGCGTCGCCCACCTCGGCCACCATGGCTCCGGCCCGGCGCAGCACCGGGGCCAGGACCGGCGAGGCGGATCGGGTCACGGCCACGGCCCCGAAGGGAAAATCCGTCGGCACGGTGCGGTCCGTGACGTGGATGACCGCGCCGCTGCCGCGTCCCAGGCAGGCGGCCTCGCCGCCGCGAAGAATCAGTTCGCCCTCCGGGGTGGCCGTCTCGCCGCAGTTCTGGCAGGCCCGCATGGCCGCCCGGGTGAAATGAAACGCGCCCCCGGCGTCGCGGAAAAAATCGAGGCGAAGCGGGCCGCCGAGGAGCCGCTCGGCGGCGAGCGCCAGGCCGGCCAGGGCGGCGGCCGCGTCGAAGGGAAGCAGGGCCGTGCCGCGCAGGTGGCCGTTTGAGGCCGGGGACAAGGGCTTTTCGCCATCGGGCAGGGGCGCGTCCAGGGCTTTGGGGGAAAGGCGCGAGCGGCGCACGGCAAAGGGGTGGGCCCGCTCCAGGTAAAAGACGTCCGGGGCGTCCGGGGATTCGGCCGGGGCGGCCTCGATGACCAGAAATTCCCCGCCGTCCGGGGCGGCGTCCAGGGTGCGGACCTGTCCGGCCATGACCGCCGGCGTTTCGGCCAGGATCAGGGCCGTGGGCTGTTCCTGCGGCGCGTGCTGCCGGGCCTTTCGCATTTCTCTGCCCAGGGCCGGGATGACGGCGTCGGGCGTGGCCGCGCCGCGCCAGAAGCCGAGGCGCTCGCCGGAAGCGGCTTCGATGGAGACCGCGACGTCCGCCGGGGCGTCCTTGTCGCCGCGCTTCGCCAGGGCCCGGGCGAGCGACTGCCCGGCCGCGCCGGTCAGGCCCGTCTCGTCAAAGGCGGCGGCGGTCAGGGCCAGGCCCCACGGCACGGGCAGGCCCAGATGCCCGGAAAGCTCGCCCAGGGCCGCCGGGCCGAAGCCGACCTTGTGCCGGTCCTCCAGGCGCAACCCGGCAAGCCCGCGCACCGGCTCCTCGTCGCCGCTCGGCGGCCGCCCGGCCAGGATATCCTCCACGGCGGCGTTAACGGCCATGTAGCGGTCGTAAAGGGCCACGTGGGCGTTTCCGGTCATGGCGTTTAGGGCATAGACGGTCCGGTGGGTCAGCTCCGCCACTTCCCGGGCGGCCTTGTCCAGAAAGCTGCGGTCGAAGATGTATTCGCCGCCGAGCATGCGTTCCATCTCCGCCATCTTGGCCAGGGCGGCGGTGTTGGATTCCAGAAGCGACCGGAATTTGGAGAAAAGCGAGCGCGCGGTGCGGCTCGGATCCGCCCCGGCCGGGCCGTTGCCCGGGGGGGCGTATTCAGTCGGCATGACGCGCGCCCGGCAGGGTGGTTTCGAGGCGCCTGACCACGTCCAGGATGTCGGCCAGTTTGAACGGCTTGGCCACGAAGTCGAAGGCCCCCTTGTGGAAGGACTCCTTGGCCGTCTCCAGGGTGGCGAAGCCGGTGATGACGATGCAGCCTACGGCGGGCGAAAGGGCCTTGGCTTTTTCCAGGAAGCCCATGCCGTCGAGTCCGTCCATCTTGAGGTCCGTGATGACGATGTCGGCCGGGGACTCGGTGAACCGCGCCAGGGCGGCGTCGCTGTCGGTGAAGGTCTCCACGTCGTAGCCGGCCTTCTGGAAGGCGGGTTTCAAGCGTTTGACCACGATGGGTTCGTCGTCGAGGATGAGGATGCGGCGTTTCTTGGCGGCCGCGGCGTCGTTGGCGTCGGTCATTTGGTATCCTCCATCACCGGTTTGATGGCGGCCAGGAATTCTTCGGCAAAGCAGTGCGCGTCGCCTTCGCGGCTCATGCGCACGTCGAGCTGGCGCGTAAACCCGACCAGGCCGCCGAGCAGGCGCAGTTTGGCCCGCATGGCTTCCTTGTCAAGGGACTTGATGCGGCCGACCACCAGGTCGCCGTGCAGCTCCACGCGAAAATCCGAGCGTTCCAGGATCTTGCCGATGCAGCCCGCGCGCCGGGCCCTCCGGCGAAAGTCCGTCACGCCGCCGAGAAAGCGGAAGTACAGGCTGTTGTCGGCCGGCACGTCGCCGACGTAGGCGTCGACGAGCACGAAGTGGTAGCCCAGGTGCAGGTTCAGGTTCATGTATTCCTCGGACACCACGGCCAGGTTGCGTCCGAGCTTGGCCGTGGCCCCGTCCCGGGGGCCGTAGGTGCGCGTGAGGCTCGCCATGAAGCTGCCCATGTCCACGGGCACGGGATCGGTGCTCCACATGCCGGAATCGTCGAGTCCCTGGAGCAAGGACGAAAGCGGCAGGGAGCGCAGGGCGGCGGGCTCGATCTCGCCCATGCCGCCGCGCGCCTCGCCGTCGAGGTCGATGATGAAAAGGTTTAAGGGCAGGGCGGTCTTGAGCCGGGCGGCGGCGGCGTCGAGCAGGCCCTGGCCGGATTCGCTCAGTTCGATCAGTTCGGCCACGGATTTTTCGTGAATAAACCGCGTGATGTCGTGGAACGTGCGGCAGGAGGCCGGGGCGAAGTCCCGGGAGTGGGGATCGACCAGGGCCAGGGGCGTGATCTTTTTGAGCAGCCGGCGCAGCAGCCGGTATTCGTAGGAGTCCTCGTAGACGTCCTCCTCGGTCAGCTCGAAATAGCGCAGTTCCTTGATGAGTCCCCGGTAGACCACGTTTTGCGTGGCGTCCACGGTGATCTCGTCGCCGGTTTTGAGCAGCTCCGTGGCCACGCCGCAGCCGACGATGGTGGGCACGCGGAATTCCCGGGCCACGGTGGCCATGTGCCCGGCCGGGGAGCCGATGTCGGTCAGGATCCCCTGGGCCCGGGACATGATGCGCGAATAGCGCGGCGAGGTGTGGCGCGAGACGAGGATGGCCCCGAAGGGGAAGTCGTCGAGGTCCTCCTCGTTTTGGACCACCTGCACCTTGCCCATGGCCACGCCGCGCTGGACCACGTCGCCGCGCCCGGAAAAGACGGCCTCGGCCTGGCTGGTGGCCGCGTCGATGGCCCCGGTGCGTTTTTCCGGCCGGCCGGAAAAGACCAGGGCCCGGCTTTGCAGGAGGTAGAGCCGGCCGTCGGCGTCGAAGGTCCATTCCACGTCCTGGGGCCGCTTGAAATATTTCTCCAGGGTGAGCGCCGCCTCGCCGAGAAGGCTCAGTTCCGCTTCGCTCAGGCACGAAACCCCGGCCATGTCCTCGGGCACGGACTCGAAATCCGCGCCGCCGCCCGGGGTCAGCACCATCCGCCGAGTCTTTTGCGCGATGTCCTTGGACTCGGCGGCAAAGGGGGAATGGCGTTGCAGCAGGAAGGTGTCGGTCTCGATCTCGCCGCCGACCACGGGCGCGCACTGGCCCCAGGCGGCGCTGACGAAGACGCCTTCGTCCTTTTCGGTCATGGGCGCGTAGGTATAGAGCGCGCCGCTGACACGGGAGTCGATCATGACCTGGCAGCCCACGGCCATGACCGCCTCGTGCTCCTTGAATCCCCGGCGGCGGCGGTACAGCCAGGCTTCCGGGGAATAGAGGCTGGCCACGACCTTCTTGAAGGCGGTGTGGATTTCCGTGGGAGCCACGCCGATGACGCTCTCGTACTGGCCGGCGAAAGTGGTCTCGCCGTCCTCGTCCCAGGCGCTGCTGCGCAGGGCCAGGGCCTCTGGCGCGCGGCCCAGGCGTTCGGCCAGGGCATCCAGGGATGCGGCCAGGCTGCGGGCCAAGCCGCGGGGAATGCTGGCCGAAAGGATATGGGCGGTGACGGCCCAGGACACGCCCCGGATGTTTTTTTCCTCGTCAAGGTCAAGGAGCTTGGCCTGCTCCCGGATGAATTCCGGCAGCTTGTTTTTGGCCATGAAATCGGCGAACGCGCCGGTGGTGACGACGAAGCCGTCGGGCACGGGCAGGGAAAGCTTGTTTTTGAGCTCCCCGAGCATGGCGAACTTGCCGCCCACGGCCTCGGCCATGTCCGCGCGAAGGTCGGACAGGGGCAGGGTGGGGGGCGTGTCCGGGAAGCGGTGCCGGCCGGCGAGCTCGTCCTGGATTTCCTGGCGGATGCGCTCGAAGGCGGCGAAAAGTTCGAAGTTTTTGCCCTGGTCGAGGATGGACAGGTCGGAGACGAGCTTGAAGACCTGGTCGGAGAGTTCCTCGCAGGCGGATTCGATGTAGCGGCGGTCGAAGACGTATTCGCCGCCCAGTTTGTCGGCCATGTCGGCCATGAGCGTGAGGATGCGGTTGTTGCGCTCGAGGATGCTCTTGAATTTCTTGAAGAGCACCACGAAGGGAACCGGGGCCTTGCCCCGCCGCCAGAAGCATACCGCGTCGCGGATACCGCTTAACACGCCCATGGCCGTTTCGCCTTTTTTCGCGGGGCCTTTTTAGTGCGCCCCGCTCTTGGAGCCGCTGCACAGCTGGCCGATGACGAACCCGCCGATGATGGCGATGATCGAGGCCATGATGCCGAAGAGCAGCCCGTGGTTGAAGGCCATGTTGGCCATGAATGCCGGAACGCCCACGAAGGAGGCGGTCACGTCCGTCTCGCCGAGCGCCGTCTCGGCTTTGTCCTTCACGGCGAAGGCCTCCACGGAGTAGGTGCCGGGGGACAGGCGCGAGGGCACGTGGAGCACGGCGGTAAAGGGCCGCATGCCGTCGGCTTCCGGGCCGAAGGTGACCGTGCCGGCATGGTCCTTATACAGTTTTTCGCTGCGCTGGTAATGCAGGAATTCCTTGATGAGGCCGGCCTTGTCCGGGGAGGTGGCGTCCACGGTGATGCGCTCGGCCAGCCCGGGGATGCCCAGATGGTCCAGGCTTGCTTCCGGCAGGCCGGCCGAGGCGGCGATGAGAAACACCTTGGGCGCGCCGGTGAAGGTCACCTTGGCGAGGTTCATCCACAGCACGCCAAGCGCCTTGCCCTTCTGCTTCATGTGGAAGGTGTCGGGTTCGCCGGACAGGCGCACGGCCACTTGCGCGCCCGCCGGGGCCTTGCCCGTGACCGTCAGGGCGATGCCGTCATAGAGCGCGCCGATGCGGATGGCCGCGGGCGTGACCGTAACCGCCGGGGGCTCGACGGCGAAGGCCGTGGCCGGGACCAGAAGAGCGCACAGGGTAAGGACGAGAAGTACGCGGCGCATGCTAGTGTCCTCCAATGGCCGCCAGCAGCACATCGGGGCGGGCCAGCAGTTCGTAGAGCATCTTGAACATCACCAGCAGCACGATGCCGGCCAGGTAGACCTTGAGCTGGTCGCCCTTGAGCTTGCGGCCGATGCGGGCGCCGATCTGGGCGCCGAGCGCCGAGCCGATCAGAAGAATCAGCGCCAGGACGAAGTCCACGGTGTGGTTGGTCCAGGCCTGCATGATGGTGACGTTTAAGCAGGTGAAAAGCACCTGGAACAGGCTCGTGCCCACGACCACGTGCATGGGCATGCGCAGCATGTAGACCATGACCGGAACCATGATGAAGCCGCCGCCGACGCCCATGATGGCGGACAGCACGCCGACCAGGCCGCCCAAAAACAGGGGCATGATCAGCGACATGCGCACGCCCGAGCGGGGAAATTCCATCTGAAAGGGCAGGCTGGCCATCATCCGGGCGTAGCCGGAGGGCTTTTTGGGCGCGGCCGGCTTTTGCGACGGATTCTTGGCCTTGCGCATGGAGGTGATGGACTCGATGAACATGTAGGAGCCCACGCTGCCGAGCATGAGCACGTAGGTGATGCTGATGAGAAAGTCGGCGTTGCCCATGGCCCGCAGGACCTTGATCAGCTGGACGCCCAGCGTGCCGCCGACGACGCCGCCGATGAGAAGCAGCAGGCCCATCTTGACGTCCACGTTGCCGAGCCGCAGGTGGATCAGCGTGCCCGAGGTGGAAGCGCCCACGATCTGGTTGGAGTCCGAAGCCGCGGCCACGGTGGGCGGAATGCCCATCATCATCAGAAGCGGCGTCATCAGGAAGCCCCCGCCGACGCCGAAAATGCCCGAGAGAAGCCCCACACCCCCACCCAGGCCGAGTACGGCCAGGATGTTCACCGAATTCCCGGCGATGGGCAGGTACATGGTCATGGGAATGCTCATGTCGCCTTTCCTTTTGGTTGCATTGCCGTTGCGTCCTTGCGCGGGCTGACGAGCTCCACCCGGCATGAGACCCGGTGCATGATCTGGCGCAGGGACTGTGTTTCCCGCTCCGACTGCCTCCCCTCCGCGTCGGCGGTTTCCGCCACCAACAGCGTGACCTTGCGGTCCTTGGCGAATCGGATCACCTCATCCTCGAATATCCCCTCGGCCACGAACCACTCTATGGCGACGCCCTCGGACCGGGCCCGTTCGACGAGCAGGCGCAACTGCCGCCGGGCCTCCACCTCGGCCAGCGGCGGGGTTGCCTGTCCCTCGGGCGGAGCCGTGACGAAAAGCACGGACACCTTGGCCGGGATGCGCCGGGCCAGGGCCACGGCCCGCCCCAGCGCTCCAAAGGCCCCATGCCGGGGCGTCATGCAAACGAGTATATGTTCCATGGCGGTTCTCGCCTTCCTTGCAGCAACCTGCGGGCCAATATCGCTTAGAGAGGGCAACATGGCGGGAATACGGACGTTTCCGCAATGTAGCCGTCAGGGGAGGGAGCGGCCGTGTTTCAGATTGGAAGAAACGGCGAAGAGGCGGCCGGACTTTGTTCCGAAGTGGAACATGCGTGTCCCGGCGGGTATAGCCGATTCAATGAAATAAGTGGGTTAAGTTTGGAATGGGGCTTGCTAACCCTTCTCGACCGATCCATGGGGGGCCGGCGGCTTTGCGGGGCGGTCGAAAAAGGGTAGCTTGTCGCTCCCGGCAACAAGGATTGAGGCCATGCTGCGCACCATTCGTTCCAAAATGATCTTCGCGTTCGCGGTGAGTCTGTTCTCCGTGCTGGTTTTGGCCGTCTTCCACCTGGGCAGCCTGTCGACGCTTCGGGAGCGCTATCTGATCAGCGAGCGGGTCGAGGACTTGCAGAACGACATTTTGGAAGTGCGGCGCTTTGAAAAAAATTTCCTTTTATATCATGATGTTTCCAGTCTTCGCGAAGGGCTCGACTACCTCGACGAGGTGGACCGTCTGGCCGGCGGGCTCACTGGCGGCATGGCCCACGAGTTGGGGGAAAAAGCCTATCGTGAATTTTTAAACGATCTCGAAGCCTACCGCACGGCCCTGTCCCGGCTGTCCGAGCGGGGCAAGCCGACGCCCGAGGAAACCGAGGCCGTGCGCACCAAGGGCAAGGCGCTCACCGACTTCGCCACCAGGCTCCTTTCGGCCAAGCGGGCCCGCATTCACGAGACCATCCGCCAGTCGCTGGCCCTGCCGTTCGCTTTTGTCGGCGTGTTTCTGGCCGTGACCATCGCCGTGGTGGCGCTCGTCTCCACCCGGGTGCTGCGGCCGCTGGCCTTGCTGCGCGAGACCACGCGCCGGGTGGGGGATGGCGATTTTAGGCCGGTGGCCTTGCGCTCCGATCTTTCCGACGAGATTTCCGGGCTCATGGGGGCGTTTAACCGCATGGCCCACCAGATCGAGGTCAACCAGGAGGACCTGCTGCAAGCCCGCAAGATGGCGGCGCTTGGCACCTTCACCGCCGGGGTGGCCCATGAACTCAACAACCCCCTCAACAACATCGCGCTGACCGCCGACGCGCTGCGCGAGGATTACGCCGAAACCCTCGACGCCGACGGCCGGGAGCTTGTGGACGACATCACGGGGCAAGCCGACCGGGCGGCGGACATCGTGCGCAACCTGCTCGATTTTTCCCGCACCGAGCGTCCGCCGCTGGTGCTTCTCGATCCGGCCGAGGTCGTGCGTTCGAGCCTGAATCTGGTCAAAAACCAGATCCAGGCCGCGGGCGTGTGCCTGGAAACGGAGTATGCCCCGCGGCTTCCCGCCATCCGGGGCGATATGCGAAGCCTCCAGCAGGTGCTGGTCAACATCGTGCAAAACGCCGCGCAGGCCACGCCTCCCGGCGGCGTCGTGCGCGTGGAGACGTGCCTCGGCAGGGACGCCGGCCATATCCGCATCAACGTGGCCGATACCGGCCCCGGCATCGCCCCGAGCGTGCGGGAGCACATCTTCGAACCGTTTTTCACCACCAAGGGCGTGGGCAAGGGCACGGGCCTGGGGCTGGCCGTGGCCTATTCCCTGGTCAAGCGCCATGGCGGCCGCATCGAGGTCGAGTGCCCGGAGGGCGGCGGCGCGGTCTTTACCGTGCGCCTGCCCGTCGCGCCGTCCGCCACGTCCGAAGACGCCCCGGAGCAAGGGACATCATGAAGCATCGCATCGCCGTGGTGGATGACGAGACCATCGTGTGCAACCGCCTGAGCCGCGCCCTGGCCAAGGACGGCGACGCGGTGGAGGCCTTTACCGAAGGCCGGTCGTTTCTGGCCCGCCAGGTCGAGGACCCGTTCGACCTGGTCTTTTTGGACCTGCGGTTGCCCGACGAGGACGGTATTTCGCTTCTGCCCCGCATCAAGGCGGCCTCGCGCGACACCGAGGTGATCCTCGTGACCGGGTTCGGCTCCATCGAGACGGCGGTGGAGGCGGTCAAGGAAGGGGCGTTTCACTACGTGCAAAAGCCGGTGAAGCTGGCCGAGGTGCGAAGCCTCGCCGGCGCGGCGCTGGAGCGCATCGACCTGCGCCGGGAAAACGCCCGGCTGCGGGAGGCGCTGCGCGACGGTCCCGAAGGCAAGGCCATGATCGGCACCTCGCCGGCCATCCGCAAGGTCTTCGCCATGATCGACAAGGTGGCCCCCATCGACTGTAACGTGCTGCTGCTCGGAGCCAGCGGCACGGGCAAGGAGCTGGTGGCCAGGGCGCTGCACAGCCAGAGCAAGCGCAGCGACCGGCCGTTCGTGTCGTTTAACTGCGGCGGGTTTACCGACGAACTCATCAGCAGCGAGCTGTTCGGCTACGAGAAGGGGGCTTTTACCGGCGCGACGGCCACCCGCATCGGGCTGTTCGAATCCGCGGCCGGGGGCACGGTCTTTCTCGACGAGATCGGCGAGATGCCGCTTTCCATGCAGGTCAAGCTCCTGCGCGTCATCCAGGAGCGCAAGCTGCTGCGCGTGGGCGGCACCAAGCCCATCGACCTCGACGTGCGTCTTATTGCCGCCACCAACAAGGATCTCAAGCACGAGGCCTCGGTCGGCGCGTTTCGCGAGGACCTGTTTTTTCGCCTGAATGTCGTGACCATCCACCTGCCGCGCCTGGACGAACGCCGCGACGACATCGCGCCGCTGACCACCTACTTTCTGGAAAAATACGGCCTGGCCTTCCACAAATCCGTCACCCGGGTCGAGCCCGAGGCCATGCGCATCCTGGGTGCCTACAGCTACCCCGGCAACGTCCGGGAGCTGGAAAACATCATCGAGCGCGGCGTGGCCCTGGCCGAAGGGGAGACGCTGCGGGTCCAGGACCTGCCCTCGGACCTGCGCCAGCTCTCCTTCGATTCCATCGAGGGCGAGGGGCTCGTGTCGCTTGAAGAGATGGAGCGGCGCTACATCATGCGCGTGCTCGAACGCACCGGTTACAACAAGGGACTCTCGGCCCAGATCCTCGGCGTGCCCCGCACCACCCTGTGGCGCAAGCTCAAGCAATACGGCCTGGATTAGCCTCGCGCTCCCGAAGGAGCTCCCCGCGCCTCGAACGGTCCCGCCAGGAGAGGTTTGTTTCCCTTTAGCCTGCCCCCTGTTTTAAAACGCGCGGCGCCGGCGGCCGTATCGCGCCGCGACAGACCCGCGCGGGCCTGTCCGCCCTCCCATTCTTTCGCCTTGCTTCAGCGTGCGGCAGGCGTTTCGTGCCGCGTTTTTTGGGGAGGAGAAGTGTCGCGGTGGGGGCTGGCCCGAGGGATTCCCCGGCGCATTATAAAAATATGTTTTATTTTCAGCATGTTCGGTGATATGTTTGTTTTGCGATATGCATTTCGTGTTTCAAAAACAGATTTTGTGGTATGCGGCTTCCGTGTCTCGGGCAGGCGTATCGGCGTGCCGGTTTCAACACTCTGCACGGAGGACAAGGCAAATGGACGGCGCATCCCATCTGGACAGCGTGTACGCGCAGGAAGTGAATGACGCGTTCGCCAAGGCGAACACTCCAGATTCCCGGCCGGTCAAGGTGAAGGGCAAGGACGTGGCCGTCCCCAGGCCCTACCCCTCGCCGGTGGATTGGCGTGACGAGTGGATCTACTTCATCATGGTCGACCGGTTCAACAATCCTGACGGTGACCCCAGGAACATGCCCTTTGACGCGCCCTTCTCCGGGTTCCAGGGAGGGACGCTGACCGGCATCACGGCGCGGCTCGACTACTTGCACGGCCTCGGGGTCGGGGCCCTGTGGGTCACGCCCGTGGTCATGGGCTGCCCCGAACAAGAGGGCGGCTACCACGGCTACGGCTTTCAGAATCCGCTGGAAATCGATCCCCGTTTCGGCACGGAGCAGGACCTGGTCGATCTGGTGGATGCGGCCCATGCCCGGGGTATGCGGGTCATCCTCGACGTCGTGCTCAACCATGCCGGCGACGTTTTCGCCTATGACCTTGATGGCAATGTCTGCAGCGAATGCGGTCTTTCCGGGGGCAAGTACCCCATCCAATGGCGCGACGAAAAGGGCCATCCCATGAAGGAATGGAGCGAGGCCCCGGCCAAATGTCCGCCGGGCGCGGCCATCGGACCGAAGGAACTGCGCGACAACGCCTATTTCCGCCGGCAGGGGGCCGGGAGCGAGGCGTACGGGGATTTTTGCTCGCTCAAGGAGTTCGTCACCGACGCCGCCTGCGAGGACCCGCAACGGGGCTGGCGCATGCCCGTGCGCGACACGCTGATCCGCGCCTACCAGTATCTCGTGGCGCGCTACGACGTCGACGGCCTGCGCATCGACACCCTCAAGTACGTGGAGCCGGACTTCGCCCGCATCTTCGGCAACGCCATGCGCGAATACGCCGCCTCCATCGGCAAGGCGAATTTTTTCACCTACGGCGAAATCTGGGAGGGCGCGGACAACCAGGAGACCATCAAGCGCTACATCGGGGCCTATTCATCGGAAACCGGCGGGGTGACGGGCGTGGACGCGGCCCTGGATTTCCCGCTTTTCTTCAAGCTGCGCGACATGCTCAAGGGCTCGGAAACCCCGGCCGGGCTGGCGCGTTTCTTCGAGGAGCGCAAGCACGTCTTCGCCAACCACATGAGCTCCCACGGCGAGGCCAGCCGCTATTTCGTGACCTTTCTCGATAACCACGACCAGAAGAACCGTTTCTATTACCGTGATCCCCAAAATCCCCATGCCTACGACGCGCAACTGACCATGGCCATGGGCCTGCTTTTCACCCTGCAGGGCATTCCCTGCCTGTATTACGGCACCGAACAGGGCCTTTGCGGCATGGGCGACAGCGACACCTGCGTGCGCGAGGCCCTGTGGGGACTCGGCGAGGCCGCCTTCGACGCCGGGCATCCGTTCTATCAGGCCGTGCGCAAGCTGTCGGAACTGCGAAACGATCAGCCGGCCCTGCGTTACGGGCGGCAGTATTTTCGGCCGGTCTCCGGAGACGGCGTGGATTTCGGCATCTCGCCGTACCCCGGCGGCGTGCTGGCCTTCTCGCGCATCCTCAACGACCGCGAGGTGCTGGTGGTCGGCAATACCAGCACGACGACGCTCTGGAGCGGCGAGGTCTTGGTGGACTATGCCCTGAACGCGCCTGTGGACGGCGCTTGGAAGGCGCTTTACTCCAACCGCGACGACCCGGCGGCCATGTCCTGCGAACTGACGGAGAAAGCCCCGGGCGCATGCGCCATCGACGGCCGGGTCAGCGGCGGAGCGGTGCGCGCCGTGCGCGTGGCCCTCGCCCCCATGGAATTGGCGGTATACGGACGGTAGGCCCTTGTCGGCCGGCGGGCGGAGTCTCCCCCGCCGGCCGCTCCTATTGCTTGGGGCCGAGTGCCCCCGAGCGCTTGATGGCGCGCAGGAGCCGCAGGCCGAGGCCGATGGACCAGAAGCCGCCCAGGGCGCCGAAAAGCGATACGTCGAAGAGGATGGGCGGCACGCGGTTGGCCAAAAGCAGACACGAGCCCAGAAAAAGCGCGGCGCAGAGCATGCCGTAGACGAGGCGGTTTATGGGCGCGTCGAGGCCCTTGTGGGAAAGCTGCACGTCGAGGCGGCCTTCCCGGCCCCGGCGCAGGATTTCCAACACGTCGCGGGGAAAGGCGGTAAAAAGCGCGTTCCAGTCCCGGGAGCTGCGCTTGAGCCGCCCGAAAAGTTCGCCCGGCGAAAAGCGGCGCATGAGGATTTTCGAGGCATAGGGCGTGATGACCTCGATCAGGGAAAAGCCGGGATTGAGGGTCGCGGCCGCGCCCTCGAGCACGATGAAAACCTTGATGAGCATGGCCACGCTCGGCGGCAGCAGAATGCCGTGGCGGCGCACCAGCCCCATGACGTCGCCAAGGGCCCCGGACAGATCGAATTCCCCCACGGACTGGCCGGCATAGTCGGCCACGAATTCCTCGATGTCGGCCCGAAGCGCCTCGCGGTCGAGTCCGGGCGGCACCCGGCCAAGGCGCATGACCTGCTCGGTCATGGCTTCGGCGTCGCCGGAGGCCACGGCCAAGAGCGCCTCCTCCAGCGCCCGGCGCGTGCGTTCGTCGATGCGCCCCACCATGCCGCAGTCGAGCAGCCCCAGCCTGTCCTCGCCAAGGATCAGGATGTTGCCCGGATGCGGATCGGCATGGAAGAAGTTGTCTCGGAAGATCATCTCGAAAAAGATGTCCGCCGCGTTTCGGGCCAGTTTTTCCCGATGGGCGTTTTCCTCGGGCGTCTTCGGCCCGGCGGCGAGCTCGGCCACGGTGCGGCCCGAAAGCTCCTCCATGGTCAGCACCCGGCGGGCGCACCGCTCGGGAAAGGGGCGGGGAAAGGCCACCCGGGCGTCGCCGGCGAAGTTGGCCGCGAAATGCCGCAGGTTCTTTTCCTCGCGGGCGAAATCCAGCTCGCGCAGGATGGTGCGGCGTATCTCCGTGGCCACGGCCAGGGGCTGGTAGAGGCGCAGATGCACGATGCCCCGTTCGGCCAGCTCCGCCAGGCCCATGGCGATGTCGAGGTCGGCCCGCACGTCGTCCTCGATGCCGGCGTGCTGCACCTTGACCACCACAGCCGTGCCGTCCGGGAGCATCGCCCGGTGCGCCTGGCCGATGGAGGCCGAGGCGATGGGCGTTTCCTCGAAGCGGGGAAAGAGGTCGGCCATGGGCGCGCCGAGTTCGGCCTCGATGGTGCGGCGCACGGTTTCGGGCGCGTCGGGCTCGGTGTCGTCGCGCAGTTTGGCCAGTTCCCGGGCCAGGTCCGGGCCGACGAGATCGGCCCGGGTGCTGAGTATCTGGCCGAGCTTGATGGCTGTGGGGCCGAGTTCGGTGAGCGCCAGGCGCAGCCGCTCGTCGCGGCGCATGGCGGCAAGGCTGCCGCCGGCCGGCCCCGTCAGATGATTCTTGAAAAAGGAGGGGTCGGTGACGGCCAGGAACTCGGCCAGGCCGTACTTGGCCAGAACGCCGGCGATTTCCCGAAATCGCCGGGCGTTTCGGGCCAGATGCGGAATGCTGGCCAGGGAGAAGACGTTCACGCCTACTCCACCGGGCAAAGCGGCTTTTCACGCCGCCAGCGGAACGCCTCCACGGTGTTGGACATGAGCGTGGCGATGGTCATGGGGCCCACGCCGCCGGGCACCGGGGTGATGGCGGAAACGACGTCCTTGACCCCCTCGAAGTCCACGTCGCCGCAGAGCTTCCCGTCGGGCAGGCGGTTCATGCCCACGTCCACGATGACCGCGCCGGGCTTGACCATCTCCCGGGTGATGAGCTTGGCCTTGCCGATGGCCGGCACGATGAGGTCGGCCTGCCGGCAGGCCGCGCCGAGGTCCGCGGTGCGCGAGTGGCAGACCGTGACCGTGGCGTTGCCGAAGGGCGTCGGGGCGGCGAGCAGCATGGCCATGGGCTTGCCCACGATGTTGCTGCGTCCGACCACCACGGCGTTTTTGCCGGCCGGGGACAGGCCGTAGTATTCGAGCAGCTTGATGACGCCGTACGGCGTGCAGGGCTTGAGTCCCGGCAGGCCGATGGAGAGGCGGCCGACGTTTTCCGGGTGGAAGCCGTCCACGTCCTTTTTGGGGTTGACCAGGGACAGGCAGCGGCCCACGTCGAGTCCCCGGGGCAGGGGAAGCTGGAGCAGAATGCCGTCGATGTCGTCGCTGGCGCCCAGTTCCGTGATGAGCTTTTCCAGGGCGCACTGGCCGGTCGCGCCATCGAGGCGCCAGATGCGCGACACGATGCCCACTTCCTCGCAGGCTTTTTCCTTGTAGCGGACGTAGATCTGGGAGGCGGGGTCCTCGCCGACCAGGATGACGGCCAGATGGGGCGCCCGGCCGTATTCCCGGACAATGGCGTCCACATCGTCCTTGACCTTCTGGCGCAGCTCGGCCGCGACTTTTTTCCCGTCGATAAGCAGCATGGTGGGTCCTCCTTCGGAAGGCAGGAACCGGGGGGCAACCCCCTTTTGCAAAAGGGGGTTGCCCCCCGGACCCCTCCTCCCCGAAAACTCTTAGCTGGAGAGTCCGGTTGCCGTCCACTCCAATTGACGCGGCCTGGGCGTTGTCCGGCGAGGCAGAGCCTCGCCGGACAACGCCCAGGCCGCGCGAATGAGGGGTCCGGGGAGGCCATGCCTCCCCGGCGGGGTCGAGGGGCAGCGCCCCTCGCTCTTCGTTTTGTCTTACTCCGCTTCGTCGTCGGCGACCTCGTACCACTGGCCGGCCATGACCGGGCCGTAGAAGATGGCCATGTCCTCGAGCTCCTCTTCGATGCGCAGGAGCTGGTTGTACTTGGACAGGCGGTCGGAGCGCGACAGCGATCCGGACTTGATCTGGCCGGCGTTGACGGCCACGGCCAGGTCCGAAATGAAGCTGTCCTCGGTCTCGCCCGAGCGGTGGGAAACGACCGTGGTGTAAGCGGCCTGCTTGGCCATCTCGATGGTGTCCAGGGTCTCGGTCACGGTGCCGATCTGGTTGAGCTTGATGAGGATGGAGTTGGCCACGCCCTGGTCGATGCCCTCGGCCAGGATGTCGGGGTTGGTGACGAAGATGTCGTCGCCGACGAGCTGGATGCGTTCGCCGAGTTCCACGGTGAGCTTCTTCCAGCCGTCCCAGTCGCTCTCGGCCAGGCCGTCCTCGATGGAGATGATGGGGTAGCGGTCGACGAAGCCCGAGAGGTAGGCGACCATCTCGTCGGCGCTCATGGTGCGTTTTTCGCTGCCAAGGACGTACTTGCCGTTCTTGAAGAACTCGGAGGCGGCGGGGTCGATGGCCAGCGAAATCTCGTCGCCCGGGCGGTAGCCGGCTTCCTCGATGGCCTTGATGATGTACTTGAAGGCCTCGTCGTGGTCCTTGAGATTGGGGGCGAAGCCGCCCTCGTCACCCACGGTGGTCATGTGCCCGTCGGCGGCCAGGATGGTTTTCAGGGTGTGGAAGGTCTCGGCCCCCATGCGCAGGGCGTCGGCGAAGGTGCGCGCGCCGAGCGGCACGATCATGAATTCCTGGATGTCCAGGTTGTTGGGCGCGTGCATGCCGCCGTTGATGATGTTCATCATCGGCACGGGCAGCACCTTGGCGTTGACGCCGCCGAGATACTGGTACAGCGGCAGGCCGAGGAAGGAGGCGGCGGCGCGGGCGGTGGCCAGGGACACGCCGAGGATGGCGTTGGCGCCCAGGCGCGACTTGTTCTCCGTGCCGTCGGTGTCGATCATCAGGTTGTCGACGGCCACCTGCTGCAGGGCGTCCATGCCGATGACGGCCTCGGCCAGCTCGCCCTGGACGTTTTCCACGGCCTTGACGACGCCCTTGCCGCCATAACGGGAAGCGTCCTGGTCGCGCAGCTCCAGAGCCTCGCGCGAGCCGGTGGAGGCTCCGGAGGGTACGGCGGCCCGGCCGGAGGCGCCGGATTCCAGGGTGACTTCCACTTCGACGGTGGGATTGCCGCGGGAATCGAGGATTTCCCTGGCCCAGACGGCGGCAATAGTGCTCATGAGCGTCTCCTTGTTGGGTATGTTGGTGCGTTTGGTGCGGTGGAAAAGCGGGCCGGGCGGCCCGACACGTCAGCCTGTAACGCAATTCGCGGCGATTTATAACCCCCGCCGTCAAAGGGGGGTGCGGCCGGAAAGCAAGTCTTGGCGGGTCTTGGGGCGCCTGGCGGCGGGAGTGTCGCCGCAGCGACGTCAAATTGTGATGTCCGGAAAATCGCGGAGGTCGCCGCGCCGCTCCCGTCGCTTGAGATAACGCAGGAATTTTTTCGCCTCGACAAAGTCCGCGTCGATGCCCACGGCCTGGGTCAGCATGTCGCGGCAGGCGGCCAGATCGCCCTTTTCGTAGAGCACCCGGGCCAGGTTGAACATGATCCGTTCGTCCCGCGGCGCCAGCTCCAGGGCCTTTTGGTAGTAGGCGGCGGCGATGTCGTAGTTTTTCTGCTTGCGCAGGCGGATGCCGAAGGCGTTGATGGAGGCTTTCTGGCCATGGCCCTCCGGGTCGCCGGCTCCGGCCTGGCGCAGCACGGCCAGGGCGGTGGCGTCGTCGTCGGGCGCGCCGGCGGCGGCCAGCGCCACCAGGATGACCGTGAAAAGCGCCCGCTCGGGGTCGGGCAGGGCGTTTTGGTCCACCGCCGCGCCGGCGTCGCGCAAAAGCCGCGAAAGCACCAGGGCGGCCGGGGCCAGCCGTTCCTTGAAGATGAGCGGGGCCGGCAGGAAGTGGGCCAGGAATTCCTCCGCGGTGACGGTTTTTTGCAACGGCATGGGCAGGGTCTTGTCGTCCAGGGGAAAGATGAGGATACGGGCCGCGTCCAGGCGCATGGCCAGCCAGTTGATGCGCTGGGTGAAGTCGCGGGTGGCGGCCCCGGCCTTGCCCATCCGTTCGAGCTTTTGCGATTGGTAGCAACCGAGAATTTCCGGCAGCATGGATCGGTCCCCCGGAGCCGGCGGCATGGATGCCCGGCGCCTACGGTAGGCGTTTGTCGCGCCTGGCCCGGTCCAGGTCCCGGCCGAGCCAGAGTTGGCGCAATCCTTCGAGCAACAGTTCCGGGCGCACGTCGCGGATGGCCGGGCAGATGGGGGCGAGCTTCTCGGCGAAACCGCCGGTGGCGATGACGTGGGTCTCGCCGCCCAGATGGGCCATCAGGCGGGCGGTGATGCCCGAAACCATGTCGGCAAAGCCGAACACAAATCCCTGGTTGATGCAATCGGTGGTGGAGCGGCCGATGGAAAGCGCGCCGTCGCCCGGATCGAGGGCCACATGCGGCAGTTTGGCCGTCTTGCTGACGAGGCCGGAAAGCGAGGTGCGCATGCCGGGGCAGATGAGCCCGCCGAGAAAGGCGTCGTCCCGCACGCAGTCGAAGTTGGTGGCCGTGCCGAAGTCGACCACGATGACCGAGGGCGCGGAAACGGCCAGCCGGCCGGCATAGGCCGTGACGAGACGGTCCGCGCCGACTTCGTGGGGCCGGCCGTAGAGGTTTTTGAGCGGCACCGGGATGTCGACGGACACGAAGCGCAGCCGGGCCCCGATGTAGCGCGAGACGGCCTGGGCGAGAATGGGGTTCAGCGGCGGCACCACGCTCGAGGCCACGGCCGTTTCCACGTCGGCCGGCCGCACGCCGTGGATGGAAAGGGCTGTGACCAGGGAAAGCCCCAGGCTGTCCGGAGTGGCCGAATGGTCGGTCGGCAGGGCGAACGACGGCCCCAGCCCCGAACGTTCGGCCAAGCCGAACTTGATGTTGGTGTTGCCGGCGTCGATGAGCAGGGCGGGCATGGCGCGGCTACGGGTTCGCGTCGGCCCGGGCCGCCTTGGCGGCCTTGGCTACGCTGACGCGTTTGAGGAAGGTTTCGACGTCGGGCAGGATGCGCTCCACGATGACGTCCACGCCTTTGGCTGTCGGGTGCAGGCCGTCGGCCAGGGTCAGGCCGTAATGGCCGGTGACGCCGTCCAGGAAAAAGGGATAGAGCACGGCGTCGTATTTTTGGGCCAGCGCCGGATAGACGGCGTCGAAGGCGGCGGCGTAGTCCGCGCCGTAGTTTTTGGCCGAGCGCATGCCGCAAAGGAGCACCGGGATGCCGGCCTTGGCCAGCCGGGCCAGGATGGTGTTCAGGTTCGCCTTGGCCGCCTCGGGATCCTGGCCGCGCAGCATGTCGTTGGCCCCGAGTTCGAGGATGACGCCGTCGGGCGTTGTTCGCATGACGCCCTCCAGGCGGGCCAGGCCGCCGATGGTGGTGTCGCCCGAGACGCCGTAATTATCGATGACGACGTTGTGGCCCTTGGCCTTAAGCGCCGCCTGGAGTTTGGCCGGAAAGGCGTCGTCGGCGGGCAGGCCGTAGCCGGCGGTCAGGCTGTCGCCAAGGGCGGCCAGACGGATGTCGGCGGCCGTGGCGGAAGACGTCATAAGCCCTCCGAGAAGCAGGCAGACCGCGAGCGCAAAGGCGGCCGCGACCCCGAATTGTCTTTTCCGGGCAAGCTGGTATGTACGTTCGGCGACGAAGGAAGGAGCGTTTCGCATGGGTGGTCCGGCTGAAAAGATGATTGCGCTGTCCGATGTGCGCCTGACGTTACAAAGCCGGGCCGGCCGGGTCAACATCCTGCGCGGCGTGGATCTGACCGCCGCTTCGGGCGAGCGGTTGGCCGTCATGGGACCTTCGGGCGCGGGCAAAACTTCGCTTTTGATGCTCCTGGCCGGGCTGGAGCGGGCCACGTCGGGCTCGGTGCGCGTGGCCGGGCACGATCTTTCGGCCATGGACGAGGACGCGCTCGCCGCTTTTCGCCGGGAAAACGTGGGCATCGTCTTTCAAGGTTTTCATCTCGTGCCGGCCATGACGGCCCTGGAAAACGCGGCCTTGCCTCTTGATTTCGCCGGCCGTCGCGACGCTCTCGACCGGGCCCGGGAGGCGCTGGCGGACGTGGGGCTGTCCGACCGGCTGGACCACTTTCCGGCCGAGCTTTCCGGCGGCGAACAGCAGCGGGTGGCCTTGGCCCGCGCCTTGGCCCCACGGCCGCGACTGCTCCTTGCCGACGAGCCCACGGGCAACCTCGACAGCGAAACGGGGCGGCGGGTGATGGACCTGCTTTTTTCCCTGGCCGCCGGCACGACGCTGGTGCTCGTCACCCACGATCCGGGGCTGGCCGCGCGTTGCGGCCGGGTGGCGAGGCTGCGCGACGGACGCATGACAGACGGGGCGGCGGCCTAAGTGAAACGGCTTTTTTTCTCCCCGCGCGGGCACAGCCCCCTGGAGCGCCTGGTCCGGGCGCTGCTGCTCGGCGGGGTATTCGCCCTGGCCATCGTGGCCTATCAAAAACATTTCGACCACGTGATCGAACAGGCCGAGGCCGAGGGGACCATTGCCGATCCCGGCCATATCCTGACCGGGGAGGACCGGGCGCAGGTCCTCGGCGCGGCCCAGGATCTGCGCCGGCGCTACGGCCTGGACCTGCGCCTGCGGCTCGGCGGAACGCCCAAACCGCCGTCCCCGGACGATCCCGGGACCGTCTGGGTTTACCTCGACCCCGAGTGCCGGAATAGCCGGGTGGTCGCGCCGGCCCTGGTCGCTTCCGCCCTGCCGGAGAGCCTCTTGAACGATCTGGGCGGCGGGCATATGGACGCGGCCTGCCGGGAAGGACGCTCCCGCGAAGGCGTGCTCGGCGCGCTCGGAGTTTTTATCGACGCCCTCGGCCACGCGGCGGGCCGAGGCAAAGGAGTACAGCATGAATGAAGAAGCGAAAACGCCGCGCCAGGCGGTGACCATCCACACCGACGGGGCCTGCCTGGGCAATCCCGGCCCCGGCGGCTACAGCGCCATCTGGGAGATCGACGGCGAACGCGTCGAACTGTGCGGCGGGCGCAAGCTCACCACCAATAACCGCATGGAACTTTTAGCCGCCATCGAGGCGCTGGAAGCCCTGGAAAGCCCGACCGACGTCACGCTCATCACCGACTCGCGCTACGTCCACGACGCCATCGAAAAGCGCTGGCTGGCCGGCTGGCAAAAACGCGGCTGGGTCAACGCCGAAAAAAAGCCGGTCAAAAACCAGGACCTCTGGCGTCGCCTCATCCCGCTGCTCAAAATCCACAATATCAAATTCCACTGGGTGCGCGGCCATACCGGCAACCCGGACAACGAACGCTGCGACGTGCTGGCCAAAAAAGCCGCCAATTCCAGAGATCTGCCCGTTGATGAAGGGTATCCGGGATAGAGGGGATGAACCGGGGGAGGGAACCCCACCCTCCCGAAAAACCTTCAAAAGGGTGAGTAGAGACCTTTTGCAAGGCATCGAAAACTAAAACTCGTATCGTTTCGCCCCGCAGGGGCGACGGCGTGGTGGAGGCGGGATTTGTCCGGGACGAGCTTGTCGCGAAGCGACATGCACCGTCCCGGCAAATCCCGCCTCCATCTTCACCCCTCCGATTTCCCGCCAGCCAATCCCCCCTCGCCCGACCAGAGCCGGGAAGGGGGGACCGGGGGGCGCGCCCGCCCCCCGGCGGGGTCCGGGGCAGCGCCCCGTTCCTGCCTCTCTCGCTTTCGCGCTCCCGCCTATAGAAACATCCCGCCCGAGATTTCGATGCGCTGGCCGGTGATCCAGCCGGCCCCGTCGTCGAGCAGCATTGCCAGGGCCGCGCCGATGTCGTCGGCCTCGCCGACGCGTCCGAGAGCGGTCTGGGAGGCGATGAAGGCGTTGACGTTGGGGTTGTCGCGCACGGCGCCGCCGCCGAAATCCGTGGCGATGGCTCCCGGAGCGATGGCGTTGACGGTGATGTGGCGCGGTCCGAGTTCCTTGGCCATGTAGCGGGTGAGTACCTCGATGCCGCCCTTGGCGGCGGAGTAGGCCGCGTAGCCGGGCAGGGAGAACCGGGCCAGGCCGGTGGAGACGTTGACGATGCGTCCGCCGTCGCGAAGCAGCGGCAACAGGCGCTGGGAGAGGAAGAACGCCGCCTTGAGGTGGACGTTTATCATCTGATCGAACTGGTCTTCGGTGGTTTCCGCAAACGGGGCTTCGACGCCGTAGCCGGCGTTGTTGACCAGGAAGTCGAAGTCCTTGCGTCCCCAGGTCTTTTCCAGGGTTTCGCCGAGGGCGTCGGCGAAGGCGGGGAAGGTGTCGGCCCGGGAGACGTCGAGGGGCAGGATGGCGGCCTTGCGTCCGCGTTCCCGGATGGTGGCGGCCACGGCGTCGGCTTCGGCCCCCTTGTGCAGGTAGGTCAGGACGATATCGTGCCCTTTTTCAGCCAGATGCAGGCACATGCTTTTACCGAGTCCCCGGCTGCCGCCGGTCACAAGCGCGATTTTCATAAGCGCCTCCTTGTTTGGATCTGTCGTGATGCACTTTCCTGGGGCCCCGACGGATTATGCCCCTAATCGCTTGTCCGATTTCCCAAAACGCGTCTGACCAATCCCGTCCCCACCCGACCAAAGCCGAGAAGGGGGGACCGGGGGGCATCAAGCCCCCTGGCGAAGGGGTGCAGGGGAGGCGGAGCCTCCCCGCGTTCCCCCCCCCCGCGTCACCGCCCTAGTGCCGGCCGCCCTTGGCCGCGTCCAGATAGATCCTCGCCGCCGGCGTGCCGGAAAGGGCCTCGGCCCAGTGGAGGTAGAGCGGGCGCAGGGAGCGGCCGTGCACCACGTCCGTCGTGGCGAGACGGCCGGCGACAAGGGCGTCCAGGGGCTGGGCCGCGAACCAGTCGGCAAAGGCCCGGGCGCGGTGCTCGGCCCGATGGCCGGCGTCGATTTTGGCCAGGCCCGAGGCGGCCACGCGGCGGCGGCGCGCCGGATCGGCCAGCAGACTGTCGACGAGGGCGCACAATCCTTCGAAATCCTCCTGGTCGTAGAGGAAGTAATCCTCCCCGTCGGTGAAAAGCGTATCCTGGCCGTGGCCGATGCGCGGCGTCACCAACGCGCAGCCGCAGCCGAGCGCCTCGAACAGGCGGTAATTCATGTCGCCGCCTTCGGCGATATTGAGCACCAGCCGGGCTGTGGGGAAAATGGCCCGGAAATCGCCCGTGCGCGAGGCGAAACCCGCAAAGCGCTGCCGCAATCGGGCCAGCAGGGCGCTTCGAAACGGGGTGAGCGCCGGGTCGTCCTTGCCCACGAACACCATGTCCAGGGTCTTGGCCGCCTCGCGGGGGACGTCGGCCGGCGCGGCGAAAGGCGGGGACCACAACAGCCGCGAGGCGTCGAGACGGCCGGCGGCGAAGCGCGGCAGATGGTCGCCGAGGCTCACGCAGCACAGGTCGAAAGCCTGGGCGTAGAGCGGATACCAGGAGTGGATGTGGGAATCGATGCAGTGAAAGACCGTGGGACAGGGATAGGACTCGAGGCCCAGCAGAAACGGCGCGCTGCTCTTGTCGCCATAGACCAGGGCGTCGGGCGCGAAGCCGAAAAACGCGGTCAGGTCGTCCCAGGTGAAAAAGCGTTCCCCCGCCACCGGCCGGGCCTGGACCTCCCAGCCGTGGGGCGCGAGACACGGCCCCAGGGAGGCGGCGAACAGGCCGTTGGCCAGCCAGGCCAGGCGCTTCACGGCGCGGCCTCCCCTCCGCCAAGCACGGGCAGACCGGCCCGGTGGAAATTGGCGCTCCAGTCGAGCGGGCTGACCGATTTCGGAAAGACGATCGGCGTTTCCCGTCCGGCGCGCGCCCTGGCCGCCTCGATGGCCTGGGCCAGCATCTCCGCCGCTCCCTTCGGATCGGTCGGGTCGATGTTGCGGATGCGGGGGTGTTCCCGGGACAGGTCCTTGGCCGGCGGGTAGGCGTTGGTGAGCGTTTCCAGGCCGAAGCAGGCCATTTCGAGGGGCGGATAGGACGGGTGGGGCGAGGCCATAAGCGCCATGCCGACATGGCTTTGGAGCAGGGCGGCGGCGTAGTCGGCCATGGTGAGGGTGCCGAGGCTTGTCAGCACCGTGCCGTGGCCGAAATCCACATCCTCGTGGGGCGTGCCGGCGCTTACGAAGGCGACATCCCGGCCCTGGCTTTCCCCATAGGCCTCGGCATAGGCGGCGATGACGGCCATAAGCGCCGGGAAGCAGTTGCGGTGGTGTCCGGGCCGGCCGTAGACGAGCACGTTTATGCGTTCGCCCTGTCTTGCGGGAATAGCGCCGCCAAGGCCGCCGAGCACGGCGCGCAGGAGCGGGTCCAGGGAGGGCCTGACCACGACGGGGTTGTCAAAGGCGTAGTTTCTGGCGGCGAAAAAGCGGTACAGCTCGCGGGAATGGAAGACGGCCTGGCAATATTCCCCATGGCGGTAGGTCCCCTCCGCGGCCAGGTGCTTGAGCCCCATGGGATAAAAGCCCGGCTCCCAGTCCAGGATGAAATAGTAGAAGGGGATGGGGGGCATGCCGGCGGCGGCGAAAAGCGCGGCCGCCCGCTCCCAGACGAGCACCGTGCGCCAGTTGGGGCAAAGGAGCACGTCGGCCGGGTGAAAGACGATTTCCGCGCCGTCATGGAGGGATACGGTCTCGACGACTTCCCCGGGCCGGCGCAGCAGGGCCGCGCCGCAGTCGATGCGCCCGGAGGCTTCCGGCAGGGGCGTGAGCACGAGGCAGCGCACGGCCGCGTAACGGGGGGCCAGATGGGCGGCCAGGGCCAGGGCCGAGGCCATGCCGCCGAACAGGTGTTCCCGGTGCAGATGGGGCAGGCAGATATTCAGGCGCGGCGGCCCGGGCTCGCGGCGCACGGCGAAGCGGGCGCGCGGGGGAAGCAGGTCGTCGAAGGCGTCGGGATCGTAAGGGACGGATGCGGTCATGGCGGAGATGCGCCATCAGCCGTTGGAGGCCGACGGCTTGGATGCGGCTTCGGGCTCCGGGGCCGGTGTCGTTTCCTTGGCGGGTTGCTCGTTTTCCTTGAGTATTTCCGCATCGGCCAGAATCATGATCAGGCGTTTGAACATGCCCTTGTCCAGGGTCTCCTTGCGGGCCTCCATCTTGCGCAGGGCTTCGAAGGGCGGATAGGCCGGGCGCCAGACGCAGGCCCGGGTCAGGGCGTCATAGATGTTGCAGACGCCAAGCGCCTTGACATAGGGCGGGATGCCGGCGGCGGGCAGCCCGGCGGGGAAGCCCCGGCCGTCCTCCTGCTCGTGGTGGAAAAGGATGCAGTGAAGGGTTTCGGGCGGCAGGGGCAGGCCCACACACAGGCCGACGCCGAGCGCCGGGTGGGAGCGGAACTGGATTTCTTCCTCGGGCGTCCAGGTATCCGGCCGGCGATCGAGGAGCCCTTCCGCCAGCCCGAGCTTGCCCACGTCGTGCAACAGCGCCCCGACGCCGACCTTGACGAGCAGGTCTTCGCTTATGCCCTTTCGGTCCATGAGCATAAGCGAGGTGAGCACCATGACGGCCAGGCCGTGTTGGTATTCCTGGTAGCCCTTGGACACGAGCCGGGCCACGTTTTTCACCGCGCCGGGGTCGTGCAAAAAGCCCACGGTCTGGCGCACGAGCTTGCCGATCTGTTCGAACCGGGCCCGGCTTACGGAATGGGGCAGCTTTTCTTCGAGCACGCATTTGGCCAGGGAAACGGCGCTCTCGTGCCAGACCTCGGCTCGCTCGGCCAGGGGAATGGATTCGTCGAGGAGCAGTTCGCCGAGGCTTTCGCGCAGGTAGTTCTCGTAATGGCGCAGCTCGCCCTGGTGGATATAGACCGTCGGCGTGCCCGTGGACCGCAGCCGGGCCAGCTGTTCCTTGCTGAAGGCGGCCCCGCGTGAGGCGTAGAGCACGAGCCTGGGCCCCTTGCGCACGTAGACGGAGAACCGGCCGTTGCCCCAGGGGCGCAGGGAGAGGGTCTTTACCGGGAAATACGATTTGAGTTCCGGTGAGGGGAGGGTGTCTTCGGATTCGGTCGCCTTCATGCGGGAGCCGTCTCCCCGGGGCCGGGCTCGTTTAAGGGAAGGCGCATTTCCGCCACTTCCTCGTCGTAGTTGCGCACCACCGAAAAGCCGAGCTTGTCGGCCAGGCCCTGCATGCCGCCGTTTTCCATGAGCGCCTGCCCGGTCAGTTCCCTTGTGCCGCGATCCTTGCAGTAGCGGATGATTTTTTCCATGAGCAGCCGCCCGAGTCCCAGCCCCTTGAGGTCCGAGCGGACGATGACCGCGAATTCGGCCGAGGAATTGTCCGGCCTTGTCGAGGCCCGCACCACGCCGAGGGTTTCGGGCGCGCCGTCCTCGTCCGGCGCGGTGGCGATAAAGGCCATCTCCCGTTCGTAGTCGATCTGGGTCAGCCGGGCCATCTCGGTATGGGTCAGCTCGCGCACCACGCCGAAAAACCGGAAACGCAGGTCCTCGGGCGAGAGGTGCTTGAAAAAGGCGAAGTGCGCCGGTTCGTCCTCGGGCCGGATGGGGCGCAGCATGGCGTGGCGGCCGGATTTGAGGGTCACGCACTCCTCGAGTTCCCGGGGGTAGGGCCGGATGGCCAGGCGGTGCGGATTGGGCTGTTCTTCCGGGGTGAGGCGTATGGCCGCGCCGATGACCTGCACGCCCTCGGGCGTGGCCAGGATCGGGTTCAGGTCGATGGCCGCGATGCGTTCCAGGTCGGCCACGCACTGGGAAATCTGGTTGAGGGTCAGGCAGATGGCGTCGATGTCCGTGCCGGGCTGGCCGGCCGCGCCCTTGAGCGCCGCCGCGACGCGGGTGCGAAAGATGAGGTCGCGGGCCAGGGACATGTTGAGCGGGGTCAGGGCCACGGCCTTGTCCCGGGTCACCCTGGCGGCGATGCCGCCCTGGCCGAAGACGACGTAGGGCCCGAAAACCGGGTCCACCCGGGCCTGGATGGTCACCTCGTGGGCGCCGGTCCGCTTGCCCATCTCCTGGATCACGTAGCCCTCGATGTGGGCGTCGGGAACATGGGCCAGGGCGCGCGACCGGACCGCCTCGGCCGCCTCGCGCACGGCCTCCCCGCCGGTGACGTCCAGGGCGATGCCGCCGACGTCGAAGGGTTGGGGAATGTCCGGGGAGACGATCTTGACCGCCACGGGATAGCCCAGGGCCTCGGCGGCGGCCACGGCGTCGTCGGCGTCCTCGGTGAACTGCGAGGCCACGGCCGTGACGCCGTAGTAGCCGAGCACCTCCTTCGCCTCGGGATCGGTGAGCGTGAGGCGCCCCTCGGCAAAGGCGCATTCCACCACGGCCCGGGCCGCGTTCGGGTCCGGGGCGAATTCGCTCGGCAGGCTCGCCGGCATCTCCATGAGGAGTTCCTGGTTGCGGCGGTAGCGCAGCAGGTGCACGAAGGCGGACACGGCCTGATCAGGCGTTTCGTAGGTGGGCACGCCGGCGTCGTTTAGGGTTTTGAGCGCTCCGCCCGAGGCCGGGTCGTAGCCCATCCAGCAGGCCAGCACCGTGCGGTTGGTCTTGGCCAGCACCTCGGCCATGGCCGTGGCGGCGGCGTCGGCGGAAATGCCGGGAAAGGGCACATGGATGACGAGCACGGCGTTGACGCCCGGGGAACGCAGAAGCGCTCGCAGGGCCTCGGCGTAATCGGCCGGGGCGGCGTCGAAGCTCATGTCCACCACGCCGTGGCGCAGCCAGTTGGGGCCGAGCAGGTCGGAAAGCGATTCGCTCGCCTCGGCGTCGAAGTCGGCGAGCGCCCCGCCGCCTTCGAGCAGGGCGTCGGCGGCCATGATGCCTATGGACCCGCCATTGGTCAGGATGGCGAGTTGCTCGCCGCGCAGGGGCCGCGAACGGGCCAGGGTCTGGGCGGCGTCGAAAAGCGCGTCGATCTCGCCCACGCGCAGCATGCCGGCCCGGCGAAAAGCCTCCTCGTAGACCTCGTCGCGGCCCTCGGACGGGTCGGGCGGATAGATGCTCCAGAGCTTGCGACCGGGTTTGATGACCAGCACCGGCTTGTTGCGGGCCGCCGCCCGGGAGGCGCTCATGAACGACCGCGCGTCGGTGACGGACTCGATGTAGAGCAGGATCGAGCGCGTATGCGGGTCCTGGGCCATGTAGTCCAGGATGTCGGCGTACTTGAGGTCCACCCGGTCGCCCAGCGACAGGATGTGGGAAAAGCCGATGCCCTTGGTGCCGGCCCAGTCGAGGACGGCGGAAAAAAGCGAGGCGGACTGCGAGATGAACGCGATGCGGCCGGGAATGGCTTCCGAGGTGGCCAGGGAACAGTTGAGCCCGAGCCCCGGCACGACCAGCCCCAGCCCCGACGGCCCCAGGATGCGGATGCCCGACGGCGCGGCGGCCTCGAGCATGCGGGCGCTTAAGGCGCGCTTGGCCTCGCGCGGCAGCTTGGCCCAGCCCGGCGGCAGCACCACGGCCGCGCCCACGCCCCGGCGGCCGAGGTCGCGCAGGTACTCGGGCACGGAGTCCGGGTCGGTGGCGATGACGCCGAGGTCCGGCGTCAGGGGCAGCGTGTCCACCGACTTGTAGCAAAGCACCCCGGAGATGGCGTCATGGGCGGGGTTGACCGGCATGACCGGCCCCAGGAACTTGCCGCCAAGCAGGTTTTTCATGATCACCGCGCCCACATGGCCGGGATCGGCGGAGGCGCCGATGACGGCCACGGAATTGGGCCGGAACAGGGCGTCAAGGCTTCGGGCGCTCAAGCAGGGCTCCGCGGCAGAGGTTGGGGATGGTTCGGGCAAGGATAGAAGGCTCGTCCGGCCAAGGCAAGGGGTTTCGGCGTTTTCGGACTGCCGGCGCGAGGGAAGGACGGTCGTGTTGACAGGCTTCGGCGGCGGTGGCAGGTTCCAATAAAGCCGGCGACTTGACGCCGGGAACCGGCGGCCGGACGCCGCGAGCCAGCAAGGAGGGTCCCATGGAAGTCGCCACCAGCCTGGTCACGGACAACGAATTTTTCTCCTCCGAACGCCGCGACAATCTGCTCATCGTGCGGGCCAAGCCCCACTTCGTCACCCACGCCCGGGACCTCAAAAAAATCGATACCTTTTTCGACCACCTGGAGATCATCGCCCATACCGACCAGGTGAGCGTCGTCATCTTCGTCGGACCCTATCAGCCGAGCGGCGCCGGCGACACCTTGAAGTTTTTCGACGACTTCCTGACCTCGCGGCGCGAGGATTTCCTCATCCAGCGCCTGTTCAACCTCGTGAACAATTATACCGTGACCATGGCCGGCCTCAACAAGGTCACCATCCATGCCAATAGCGGCCATGTCTCGTTTTTCCACTTAAACGGCGCCCTGGCCTGCGACTACCGCATCGTGGGCGAAGGCACGGTGTTCGAGAACGCCTTTGCCGAGCTCGGCACGGTCCCCAAAGGCGGCGGCGGCTATTTCCTGTCCCGCCTGCTCGGCGGCGGCAAGGCCGGGGACGTGCTCCAATGGCCGCGTTTTTCCGCCGAGGAGGCCCTCGACCTCGGCATCGTGGACAAGATCGTGCCCGCCGCCCGCCTCGAGGAAGAGGCGATCAAGGTCGCCAACAACTACCGGGAGCCCCAAGTCTCCACCATGCTGGCCATCCGCAAGCTGCTCAAAAGCAACCTGGACGACCTGCGCCGGTCGCTGGAACTCGAGGATCTGCTGATTCTCAACCGCGTGAATTCGCTGGAATTCAAAAAGGCCATGGCCGAACGACGGGCCGCCCGGCAGGCGGCCGGGTAGGAGGAAGAGCGCCTCCGGCGGCCAAGGGGAAACTTTTTGAAAAAAGTTTCCCCTTGGATCCCCTTCAAAAACTTTTCAAGGGGATCGAGGGACGCGTAGCGTCACCCAATGTGAAGGCGGAGGCTTTTCCGAATACTCCCGGAATGGGACGCGTGACCTGGGTCGGCGGGGGCGGACTGAGCGGACGCGAAGGCGTATTCTTCAAATATGCGCCGCACGCGACCGACAGCCAGCGGGAAAAATTGCATCGCCGCGCTAGCAATAGCGCATGCTGACTTTCTTGAGTTCCTTGAGGCTGAAGAGCATGGCGTAGTCGTCGAGGCCCGTCTCGCGGCAAAGCGCCTCGACCACGGCCTGGCAATCATCCTGGCTGCGGCCGTGGATCATGGTGTAAAGGTTGTACGGCCAGTCCAGGCAGTTGATCCGGTGGTAGCAGTGGCTGATCTCGGGGCGCTTGGACATGACGGCCCCCATGCGGTCCACGTCTTCCTCGGGCACGTACCAGGCCACCATGACGTTGGCCCCGAATCCGGCCTTCTGGTGTTTGAGCGTGGCCCCGAAGCGCCTGATCTCCCCGCTTGCTGTCATGCGGGAGAGCAGGTCGATGACATGGGCTTCGTCCGTGCCCGCGGCCGCGGCGATGTCGGCATAGGGCGTGGCCGAGTCGGGCAGGCTGCCCTGCACCCGTTTGAGTATTTCCCGGTCGGTGTCCGTCAGCTCGGTTTTCGCCGCATTCGTGGTCATGGCCGCTCCCGCTTGCATCGTTGGAAAGCCTTTGTCTCTACCGGCTTTGTATGCTAGAGGCAACCACGCGCGACGCCGCGCCTGAGGCGCGTTTGGGGCCATGGGCCGGCGCGCGGGGATTTCTGAAACGGGGGGCCGGCCAGGGGCGCGTGGCTGTACGTTCGCAAAAATCACGAGGCGGATTTCCGTCTTTCGTGAGCAACGCGGCAGCCAGGGCGCGACGCCCGGGGGGACCCGTCGGAGGCGCATTTCATGAAGATAGCGGTGTTGGGCGGCGGCAGCTGGGGCACCACCCTGGCCGATCTGCTGGCGAAAAAGGGGCATGACGCCCGGCTTTGGGTGCGTGAGCAGGCGGTCATGAACGAGATCCGCACCACCCGTGAGAATTCCTGGTATCTCCCCGGCCGCAAGCTGGCCGACAATCTCGAGGTCAGCACCGACGCGGCGGCCGTCGCCGACGGGGTCAGGCATTTCGTCTTCGCCGTGCCCTGCCAGTTCATCCGCAACGCCTATCAGCGCTATCTCAAGTACCTGCCCAAAAACGCGGTGATCATTTGCGCGAGCAAGGGCATCGAACTCGACAGCCTCATGACCATGTCCCAGGTGTGCGAGGACGCCCTGGCGGCGATCAAGCCCCGTTTCGCCATGCTTTCGGGGCCGTCTTTCGCCTACGAGGTCATCCGCGAAATGCCGACGGCCGTGACGCTTGCCTGCAAGGACAAGAAGGCGGCCAAAGAGGTGCAGGAGGCGCTTTCCACCTCGTATTTCCGGGTCTACACCTCCACGGACGTGCGCGGGGTGGAGCTTGGCGGGGCGATCAAGAACATCATCGCCATCGCCGCCGGCGTGGCCGACGGGCTGGGATTCGGCGGCAATGCCCGGGCGGCGCTCATCACGCGGGGGCTGAGCGAAATGAGCCGGCTCGGCAAGGCCATGGGCGGCGAGCGGCAGACCTTCATGGGGCTTTCGGGCATGGGCGATCTGGTGCTCACCTGCACCGGCGACCTGTCCCGCAACCGGCAGGTCGGCCTGCGTCTGGCCAAGGGCCAAAAGCTCCTCGACATTCTGGCCGAGATGAAGATGGTGGCCGAGGGCGTCAAGACCACCGAGGCGGTCCATGCCCTGTGCGGCAAGCTCGGCATCGACATGCCACTGAGCGAGCAGGTCTATGCCATTTTGTATAAGGACAAGGACCCGTCCGAGGCCGTTTACGAGCTCATGACCCGTTCCCTCAAGGACGAATAGTTTTTTCTGATTGAGTTCGTTGATTGGTCGATGCGTTGCCGTTGCTATTTGATTGGTTGAACGGCCGGCGGGGGCGGGCGGGGCAGCCGCGCGCGGCGCATATTTGAAGAATACGCCTTCGCGTCCGACCCGCCCGCCCCCGCCGGCCCTGGTCAGGCGTCCCATCTCCGGAAGTCGTCCTGTTCCCCCGGCCGAGCGTCCCCCTCTCTGGAAGCGGTTCCGTTTTGTTGTCCCGGCCTCGCGTCAGGCTCGGAGGCGGATGTCCCTGGGCGCAAGGCACACGCTGCCGCTTGCCGGCAACTTCCCTCACCCGCACCGAACATCCCTTCGCCAGAAACAACGCCTTCCTGCCTTCGTCAGGAACGGGCTTTCCACCATCTCACAGCACTGAAGAATATCCCCCTTTTTCCTGAGTGTTCCGGCACCCCCCTTGAAAGTTTTTGAAGGGGGGTCCGGGGGGAAACTTTTTTCAAAAAGTTTCCC